>JANYJN010000313.1 GCA_025358475.1 Candidatus Solibacter sp. | reverse complement strand
GACATGCTGCTGGATGAGGAACTGCGCGCGCGGTTGATCCGCCGCGGGCGGGAGCAGGCGGCGCGTTTCAGTTGGAACTGGACGGCGCGCCAGGTGCTCGAAATCTACCAGGACGTGATCGGGCAAGGCTGAGCGCGCGGGATTTGGGCGAGCTAAGGTGTGAGTTCAACGCAGAGGCGCAGGTGTGTTTTGACGCGGAGGCGCGGAGACGCTGAGGGAAGACGCGGAGAAAACCGTGAAGAAATTCAAAACCTGAGAGCGCGGAGTCAGCGGAGATTCTTGGGCTATCGCAGTAAGACTCACGCCGCAGTGGAATGCCGACCAAACACAGGGCTCAGCCTCCCGGTCCGGAGAAGCGCGTGGTTTACAGTAATAGGGAACTGCCAGTCAGCGCGGGACAGGGGGAAAGTTTTGCGAAATCTTAGGACCATCATCGTCAGTTTGGTATGGGCGGCGGGTGCGTACGGCCAGGGCAACTACGAAGTGCAGGTCTATGGTTCGGAGCTGATTCCCAAGGGAGTCACCATGGTGGAACTGCACACCAACTTCACGGTAAGCGGCACCAAGGGTGTGGTGGATGGCGTGCTGCCCACCAATCACGCGCTGCACGAGACGCTCGAAATCACCCATGGGTGGAACGCGTGGTTGGAGACGGGGTTGTATCAGTTCACCAGCCTTCAATCCGATGGCAGTTGGCATTGGGTGGGCACGCACATCCGGCCGCGGATCGGGGTGCCGGCACGCTATGAGTGGCCCGTCGGGCTGAGCCTGTCCGCCGAGGTTGGGTATCAGCGCGCGAGGTTCTCGCCCGACACCTGGACGTTGGAACTGCGCCCTATCGTGGACAAGAAGATCGGCAAGTTCTACGCGGCGCTCAATCCCACCTTCGACCGCTCGTTCCACGGACCGGGAAAGGGCCTGGGATTCCAGTTTTCGCCCAACGTGAAAGTCAGCTATGACGTGACGAAGAAAGTGGCGCTCGGCCTGGAGTATTACGGTTCCTATGGGCCGGTTACCGGCTGGGACCCGCTTCGCGACCAGCAACAGCAGTTCCTGCCCGCGGTGGATATCGATTTCGGGAAGAACTGGGAATTCAATTTCGGCGTCGGGGTGGGAGTGACGCAGGCGACAGACCATTTGCTGGTCAAAGCGATTTTAGGGTACCGGTTCCACAATTCCAAGAGCGGCAGTTAGCGGGTGTGCGGCGCACATAGCGCACCTTAAACAAGGCACCGTGGAGCGGGCCAGGCCGAGGATCAGGGCTTTACGACTCCATTTTTTGCTGCATGTCTTCGAGCGTGACGCCGGCGGTTTCGGGAAACAGCCGCCAGACCACGAAGAACTGGACCACGGTCATCACGGCGAAGAAGACGAATGGGGCGGGGCGGGAGAGGTGGGCCACTAGCGGGAAAGTGAAGGCGATGATGGCGTTCATGATCCAGTGGGTGAAGCTGCCGAGGCTCTGGCCCTTGGCGCGGACCAGGTTGGGAAACACTTCGCTGAGGTAGACCCAGATGACCGCGCCTTGCGAGAAGGCGAAGAAGCCGATAAAGCCGATCAGCAGCCAGACGAGGAATCGCTCGCCATGTCCGCTGGCAAAGACGACGGCGACGCCGGCGAGACAGAGGGCGGTGCCACAGGCGCCGGTGAGCAGCAACTTCTTGCGGCCCAGGCGATCGATCACGCTCATGGCGATGATGGTGAAGAGCAGGTTGGTGGCGCCGATGGCCACGGCCTGCAGGTCGCTGGAGACTTTGTCGAAGCCCGCGCTCTTGAAGATGTCGTTGAGGTAATAAAGGATGGCGTTGATACCGGACATCTGGTTGAAGAAGCCGATGGCGATGGCCAGGAAGATGGGGCGCCGGTACTTGTGTTGGAAGAGCGGCTCCACCTTGGTGCGATCTTCGGTTTCGACGGAGCGGACAACGTCGGACACCTCGCGCTCGGGGTCGGGCTCACCGATGCGGGTGAAGATCTGGCGGGCCTCCTCAATGAAGCCGCGGCGGATCAGCCAGCGCGGGCTCTGCGGGATGCCGAAGAGGTTGAGGAAGAAGAACAACGCCGGCAGGATGGCCACGCCGAGTTTCCAGCGCCATTCTTCGGCGCCGAAACCCAGGGTGCCGATCACATAGTTGGAAAGGTAGGCGATCAGAATCCCCGCCACGATATTGAACTGGAAGAGGCCCACCAGGCGTCCGCGTTTGGCGGCGGGAGCGATCTCGGCGATATACATGGGGCCGATGACGGAAGATCCCCCGATGGCCAGCCCGCCCACAAAGCGGAACCAGACGAAGGCGTACCAGTTCCAGGCGAGCGCGCAGCCGAGCGCGGTGACGACGTAGAGCACGGCGAGGGCTTGCAGGCACTGGCGGCGGCCGTAGCGATCACTGGGCGCGGCGGCGAACATGGAGCCGAGCACGGTGCCCAACAGGGCGCTGGCCACCGTGAAGCCCAGCAGCATGGGAGTGAGATGGTAGACCTCCGAGAGGGTGCTGGTGGCGCCGGAGATCACGACGGTGTCGAAGCCGAAGAGGAGGCCGCCCAGAGCGGCGACGATGGTGCTTTTCAGGAGGTATCGGTTCATGGGCTGGTGGAGGCGTGGTCCGCATGGCATGGTATCCCGCACCACGGGGGAAGTCAACCGCGGGCGGGCGCGCGCGGGTATGATGGCGGGGGCGATGGCGGCCAACCGGGCCGGGATCGAATGATATAATGATGGTTTCGGAGAGGTGGCAGAGTGGTCGATCGCACCCGCCTCGAAAGCGGGCGTACCTTAACGGGTACCGGGAGTTCGAATCTCCCCCTCTCCGCCA
>JANYJN010000309.1 GCA_025358475.1 Candidatus Solibacter sp. | reverse complement strand
TCGAAGTGAAGGGGAAGAAGCTGTTGTTTCCGGGCGATGCGCAACTGGAAAACTGGCAATGGGCGCTTTCGCAGGATGGAATTGGGGATCTATTGAAGGATGTGGACGTCTACAAGGTGGCACATCACGGCAGCCGCAACGTGACTCCGAAGGAGTTGTGGAACCGCTTCGAAAAACGCCGCGAGCGGGCGCTGACCACGATGATGTCGACTGCCGCGGGAGTGTATGGCCGCTCGGAGGAGAGCAAGGTGCCGTCGGCGAACCTGGTGAAGGTGCTGAAGAACGAAAGCACACTCAAGAACACGCAGGATCTCAAGGGCGGCAAGGACCCGATTGTGGTGGAATTCGAGTGATCGCAGGATTGCGGGGAGGATGTGCATGAAGAAGAAGAACGATTTGATTTGCTGCCGGTTGAAGAGATTACCCAACAGCGTGCTAGTGGAAGCGGCGCAAACGGCGACCCGGATCAATCCAGTGAACCATCCGCGGATGGATGGTCTGGCGGGTTTGATGCCGGGGTTTCGTCCGTCGCCACAGCGCATCGCGGTGATGACCACCTCGTATTGGGGAGCGGTGGGCGTGAAACTTACGGTGGGCTTCCTGGACAATCCGCCGGCCGATCTGCGGAAACACATCCTGCTGCACATGAACGCGTGGGACAAGCAGGCGAACGTCCAGTTCGTGCCGGGCGACACGGATCCGCAAGTGCGAATTTCGCGGGTCGGGGGAACGGACGGCGGGTATTGGTCTTACGTTGGGACCGAAATTCTGCACACCCCCAAGGCCGAGGCCACCATGAACCTGGAAGAGTTCACCATGGAGACGCCCGAATCGGAGTTCCACCGGGTGGTCCGGCACGAGACCGGGCACACGCTCGGCTTTCCGCACGAGCACATGCGGCGCGCGCTAGTCGAAAAGATCGATCGCCAGAAGGCTATTGTGTACTTCAAGCGTCAAGATAATTGGGACGAGCAGGAGACCATCAACCAGGTGCTGACGCCCATTGAGGAAGCCGCCATCCGAGGCACCATTGCGGATCCGAATTCGATCATGTGCTACCAGATCCCGGGTGAGATCACCACGGACGGCGAGCCGATCGTCGGCGGGCTGGATATCGACAAGTCCGATTACACGTTCGCGGGACAGATCTACCCGAAGCAAGCAACGCCGGTCGCAAAGAAGCCCGTCGCGAAGAAAAAGTAGCGCGATGTGGGGCAGGCTGGCAGCCTGCGGCGGGTACCCGCATAAATGGTGGGGCGGACCCCCTGGTCCGCGGCCGACGCCCCCGTCGGCCTGCTCGCACCTGGCATGCTGCTGACGCCATTGTTCCGGCTGCGGGACGAGGGCGTCGGTCCCCAGAGGGGGCCCCAGGACCTGGGAATCCGCCCCACCAATTTCGCAGCATTCCCGATAGTGAGAAGAACGAGTGGCATTGGGTTGGCAACCCGCCTGCTGAGCTTCGTGAGAGCCTTGGCAAACTGCCCCACAAGCCGGGGCACCCCGCCTTGCGGGACGCGCGATAATGGAGCCAATGCAGAACATCCTGCCTGTCCTGTGTTTTATCGCCGGCTTCGCGCTGGCGTGGCTCATCTGGCACGGCAGAAGCGCCGCGCGCGCCGCCGATCTACAGGCCCGGCTCGAAACCGAGCGCAAGAGCGCCGACGAGAAGATGGCGCTTCTCGAAGACACCAGGCAGAAGCTCTCCGATGCCTTCAAGGCCCTCTCCGCCGACGCCCTCGCGCGCAACAGCCAGTCCTTCCTGGAACTGGCCGGCGCCACCCTCGCCAAAACCCAGGAGACCGCCCGCGGCGATCTGGAACTGCGCCAGCAGGCCATCGCCGACATGGTCAACCCGGTGCGCGAATCGCTCGATAAGGTGGACCATAAAATTCAGGAACTGGAGAAGGCGCGCGCCGGCGCCTATGCCGGGCTCAATGAGCAGGTGCGCAGCCTCATCGAAACTCAATCGCAGTTGCGCGGCGAGACCGGCAAGTTGGTGACCGCTCTGCGCACCCCGAGCGCACGCGGCCGTTGGGGCGAAATCCAGTTGCGCCGCGTGGTGGAAATGGCCGGCATGTTGGAGTATTGCGACTTCAGTTCGCAGCCCACGCTCTTTGGCGAGGATGGCCGCCTGCGCCCCGACCTGCTGGTCAAGTTACCCGCCGGCAAAACCATCGTAGTGGATGCCAAGACGCCGCTTGAGGGCTACCTCGAGGCCATCGAGGCGCCCGACGAGGCCACGCGCAAGGCCCGCCTGGCCGACCACGCGCGACAGGTGCGCGCGCACATGACCTCGCTCGCGCGCAAATCCTATTGGGACCAGTTCGACCAGGCGCCCGAGTTCGCCGTGCTCTTCCTGCCCGGCGAGTGTTTCTTCAGCGCGGCGCTCGAGAGCGACCCCAGCCTGATCGAGTTCGGCGTGGCGCAGAACATCATCCTGGCCACACCCACCACGCTGATCGCGCTGCTGCGCGCCGTGGCCTACGGCTGGCGTCAGGAGAAGCTGGCGCAGAACGCCGCCGAAATCAGCGCGCTAGGTAAGGAACTCTTCAAGCGCATCTCCGACATGGGCGAGCACTTCAACAAAGTTGGCCTCAACCTGGGGCGGGCGGTGGAAGCTTATAACAGCGCGGTGGGGTCGCTGGAAAGCCGCGTGATGGTGAGCGCGCGCCGCTTTGCGGATTTGAAGACCGCCCCCATGGGCGTAGAGATCGCTACTCTTGAGCCCGTGGAGAAGAACGTGCGCGCCCTACCAAGCGAGTAGGACATGCCTCCCGGCCTGTCTTGTGCGTTGGCACATCGCAACGACAGGATGGAAAACCTCCCGCGTAGCTTGTTCGGGCGGACCCCCCGGTCCGCGGCCGACGCCCCCGTCGGCCTGCTCGCACCTTGCATGATGCTGACGCCATTGTTCCGGCTGCGGGACGAGGGCGTCCGTCCCCAGAGGGGGCCCCAGGACCGGGGGGCCGCCCCACCAATCCCGCGATTCTAGCGATAGTGCTCAGGTTCATGAAGTTTCGCGGACCGATGGCGCACAGGAAAGACAGGCCGGGAAACCTGTCCTACGCCCGCGCCATGCGTTGGTACTCCGCTTCCGACGAAGCGGGCAGCAACACCCACAGCGTGTAGGCGCCGATCGCCGTGCCGAACGGCGGATGCACCAGGCTGATAAACGCCAGCACGATCGCCAGAATGCGCGCCCACGAGCGGCGTTCGTACAATCCCCAACCGGCGATCACTCCGATCACTCCGGTTGCCAGGAAAACGCCGGCGAAGGCGCGCACCACTCCGTGTACGAAGAACGGGGCATCGTCCATGAAAGGACGCCCCCAGTCCGAGAACGAACTCAGAAACAGGCCGGGCAGCAACCGCAAAGCGGAATACGCCAGCCACAAGACGGCGACATTGCGCAGGTGGCCGTTGACGCGGTTCACAACCGGCGGCGGTGCGAGGCCGAACTGCCTACCGCAGTGCGGACAGAAACTCACCGGACCTTGCAGGTTGGCGCCGCAACGATCGCAAAACATGTCTCACCTCCGGACAATCAATATACGGAGGCGATGGCGAATTTGTTTCAACCGGTTTAGTGGTCTGCCGCAACAGGTTCACCCGCAATGGCGGCCAAGCGGGTAGTGCTACGCCGGCCGGAAATCCCGCAGGGTGGCGGACCACGGGGAATGGCCCCGGGCGGCCGAGTACGCGTCCTCCTCGATGTTGAACGCCACGTCCACCCGCGTGCCCGGCGCGAGTTCGCCCAGGCGGTGGGCCAGATTCCACGCCTTGAGCACCAGGTTCCGCCCGTTCTGACGCACCGTGATCCTGAAGTGCTTCTCCTTCATGATGGTGGGCGGTGCGGCCACTTCTACGCCGAGCGCGGCGAACAGCGGCGGCGGGTTGCCGTGACCGAACGGTGCCAGGGTGAAGAGTTCGTCGATGGTCTGCTCGCCAAGCTCCGCCAGTTCCAGCACGGCGTCGACCTCCACGCGGCGCAGAAAATCGTCGGCGCTGAGACGCAAGCGGGCGTTCGCGTCGAAGCGGCGGCGGAACTCCGGG
>JANYJN010000278.1 GCA_025358475.1 Candidatus Solibacter sp. | reverse complement strand
GCGCAATTCAAAGGCAAGGTGGTGTTGATCGTCAACGTGGCCAGCCGCTGCGGCTTCACACCGCAATACGCGGGCTTGGAAGCTCTCTACAACCAGTACAAGGACAAGGGTTTCGTGGTCCTGGGATTTCCCGCCAATAATTTCTTGTGGCAGGAACCGGGGACCAACGAGGAAATCAAAACATTCTGCTCCACCAAATACCACGTCACCTTCCCCATGTTCGCAAAAGTGTCGGTAAAGGGAGCGGACAAGACACCGCTGTACCAGTCCCTCACAGACAAGAAAGCCAACCCATCCACGGGTGGCGAGATTCGCTGGAACTTCACGAAGTTTCTGGCGGACAGAAACGGAAAGGTGATAGCTCGTTTCGGCTCCAGGGTGTCTCCTGAATCCCCCGAACTGATCGATGCCATTGAGACCGCACTCCGATAGTGCCGCCCCACCGGCATCAGGCGACCTGAGCGTTCTGTCCGTCCAGACTCGAAAACCTAGCGGTAGAGAACAAATTAAGCCTGAAGTTATGGCAAGGATCCGTGTTGATCCGCAAACGCGGTAGAAGTTCTTGGCCGGCACCGAAGCCCATCGGCGTGGGGCCTGCCACGCCCACCCATCAACCACACTGCCGCCGGGTGCGAATATCGCGGTGGTTTCCCAGAGCCCTTACGTCTTCCAATGCCCGGGCGCCCGAAATGACGCTTCGGTGAACTCCAGCCGTTTCAGTTGGCGGATTGCTGGAAGATCGCGCGCGGGGTCGCCGGCCACGTCCTCACGCATTCAGGCACCCGCACGGCGCCGTCCGCTCACACGTCGAATGCGGCCCTCACGATACGGTTTGCGGACCCTACGACATTCCGGATCAGGTCCGGTGGGCTTGGCGGCGCCGCGCGGCGGAAGGTTGCAATGACGTAAGCATCACCGCTTTGGTCACCCGCTAATTCCGCTCTCAGACTACAACGACAGCGCCCTTCAGCAACGCCGCTACGTCCGTGATACCCACCCCCGGACCGCTAGGGATGCTCATCGTCCCGTCCTTCACCCGGATCGGGGGGTCGAACCAGTTTCCGTACTTTTCGATTCCCAGCTTATATTCCTGGTACTTGGCCAGATTCGGCACGCAGGAAGCAAATTGCAGCGTGTAGACGAATCCGAATCCGCCGGAAAGGTGCAGCGCCATCGGCATGCCCGCCACCTCCGCCATGCGCGCCACTTTGATGGAGCGGATCAGCCCGCCGTAGTAAAACAGATCGGGCTGCACTATGTCGGCGCCATGGTTGGCGATCATCCAGCGAAAACGCCACTGGCTGACTTCCTGTTCGCCGCACGCTACTGGCACGCGCAGGGCGTCGGCCACCGTCTTCATTTCGTCGAAGTGGTCGAACTCGCAGGGTTCCTCGTAGTGCACCGCCTTGATGCCCTCCAGCAGGTGGCCCACGCGGATGGCTTCTTTCGGATCGTAGGAACTGTTGGCATCGGCGTGGATGTCCATGGCATCGCCGAACGTCTTGCGCACCAGCGGAATCAGCTTCTCCGTTCGCATCGGCATGGCGTCTTCGTTTTCGCTCATGCGCCCGCCCACGCGGAACTTCAGAGACTTGGCGCCGGATTCCGCCAGCAACTGCCGCAAATAATCGATCTCCTGCTCGGGCGTAGTATCGCGCCGCCCGCTGGCCACATAGTAGGGGACCTCCGAACGCACGATGTCGCCCAGCATCGCCCCCATCGGCCTGTTGGCGATACGCCCCAGCATGTCGAGAATGGCGAACTCCACCCACGCCTGCGGGCACCATAGCGCCAGGCCGTACATCTTGTAGTTGCTGTTGAAGCGGTACAGGCCGCGCAACAACTTTTCCAGATCGCGCGCGTCCTTGCCGATGAAGAACGGAATAATCAACTGTTTCAGAACCTGGTCGAGGTACTCCGCACGCGGCGGATTAGTGAGCGCCACGCCCTCCGCCCCGTCCTTGGACCGGACGTGGACGATGTAATCCTTGTCCTTCTTGAGTAAACGGATGGACTCGATGATGACCGGGGATGCCAGTCCGTCGGTTTTCAATATTGGGCGGGCCGCGGCGCGGTCCAGTTCCTCCGGCTTGGGCCGCGCCTTGGGTGCCTTCTTGGACTCCGTCCTGGTTGTGTCCGCCATGGCCGCGGCACCCGCACCCACTGCGCCTGTCAGGAGACTTCTGCGGGCAATCTGTCGCATTTTGTTTAGGACCTCCCTGATTCCTTCTCTGGTTCACCCAGCTTTTCATGTGGGCAGGTAACCCGCCTGGAGCGCCGCGGGGCCAGAGCAACCGATCGCGTGAGAAGCGGCTAATCGATGTGATTATAGGCTGCCAGCGGGAGGAAGTCGACCATGCCGTCGCTGGTCATCATCTGGTGCCATCCGCGTGGTCCCTGTTCCATCCACCAGGCGTCGCGATCAATGTGGTTGCCATTACCACCGCAGCCGTTATCTCATTCAGATGTATCGGGCTTCGGCGTGAGGCGATCCTACCAGGAGGCGAACGGCCTGCTCTGCGCGGATCGCCATCCTAAGTTCCCATCGAGCAGATCGCCCTGGCACGCGCGGCGCGCAGACCGTCAATCAGCGCCAGCGTGCCGTCGAAACCTTGCGTCAGGGCGTGCCGCTGGAAGCGGTTTGCCTCTAGCCTACAGTGCGGCGCTCAAGCGCGCGCAGATGCTTGTTTGTGGGAACCTTTTGAATCGCCCGTAACGCTTTTCACACTGGCAAAATTCCTGCTCATCATCGGTACAGGAGGAGCCGGCCTTCTCCGGCATATCTGTTGAGGACAAATCCAGGAGGAACCATGCAGTCGAACCGCCCTGTTACCGCGTTCTCCCACCTACGTTGGGACTTTGTGTATCGGAGACCTCAGCATTTGCTCTCCCGGTTGGCGTCCGGCCACCGGGTGATTTTCGTCGAGGAACCGGTTACAGGCTCGGGTGAGAAGCCCGCGTGGGAATTCTCAACCCCAGAGCCCGGCATCCTGGTCTGCCGCCCGCACACGCCGTCCGATTCACCCGGCTACAGTGCGCAACAACTGCCTTACACCAAGCAACTTTTGCACGAATTCCTCGAACGGGAGAATCTCGATTCCTACCTCCTCTGGTTCTACACCCCGATGGCGCTGCCGATTTCGCTGGGCACATCATGTTCTCCAATAACCCCTACGTGCATCGGCTCTATCGAATGCTGCTCGGTGAGAACGTCCACTGGCAGGATCGCGAATGGTGGATCGATGAAATCAAGGAACGCATCATGGGCGGTGCACCCAATCGGCCTGCGTGCGTCATAGCGTAGCCACCGCGATACCCGGAGCTGCATTCAAAAGTGAGAAGTTTCTATTTAGAAAAGGGAGATTATGTATCACCACATAAAACAGTTGATGTATACGGTCCGGGTCGACAAGCCGGATCCCCGATTTGGGAACATGCTGCTGGAACAGTTCGGAGGCGCCAACGGCGAACTAGCCGCGGCAATGCAGTACTCCATCCAGGGTTTGAACTGCGAGGACCCGGAACGTAAAGACATGCTCATGGATATCGGCACGGAAGAGCTCAGCCACCTGGAAATTGTCGGCACGCTCGCCCGCATGCATCTCAAGCCCATGAAGACGGACCGCAAGGCAGCGGAGGCCGATCCGCTGATAGCCATCGCCGGAGGAGGGGGCGTTGCTCTATGCAATTCCATGGGCGACGCGTGGACGGCTGACTACTTGAAGATCACCGGTGAGCTGGATGTCGATCTGCGAAGCAACATCGCGGCCGAGGCTCGCGCCAAGATCGTCTACGAACGATTGATCAACTTCTGCGATGACCCCGGCACGAAAGACGCCCTGCAGTTTTTGATGACGCGAGAAATAACCCACATGAAAGCGTTCACCGCGGCGTTGGAAAGTATGGGCAAGGACCGGTTCACCATCGGAAAAATCCCGCCGACGCCCGAACTAGTCGATCAGTATTTCAATGATTCCACGGGGACCAATGCGGAAGGCGACGCCGACGCGCGGGGACCATGGAACGAAGGTGGCAATTGGGAGTACGTGCAGGCGCCCGCGTTCCAGGAATTCAAGTCGGAAAAGCGCGGCACGCGCACCACCGATTCCGTGACCACATTGGCAGAGGCGATCGGCGAAGCCAATCCGGCCCAGCCTGAACGGAACCCCGCGGGGGGCGCCAAACATGCCGGGGCTAAACAAGCTAAGGGTAAAAAGGAGAACTAAACATGGCCGCAAAACAAACAGTGAAAGACTTGCTGGAAGCCGAAATCAAGGACCTCTATTCGGCGGAAAAGCAGCTAACCAAGGCCATCCCGAAGATGGCTAAAGGTTCGCATGACGCCGCTCTCGCCACCGCCTTCCTCAACCACCTCAAGGAGACCCAGGAACAGGTGGTCCGGTTGGAAGAAGTTGGGAGAATTCTCGAAATCAAGCCCACCGGAAAGAAATGTGAAGGCATGGAAGGCGTCATTAAGGAGGGTGCCGAGGCCCTGGAGGAAGAGGGCAATGAAATAATTCTCGATCTCGAGATTATAGGCGCTGGCAGCCGCGTGGAACACTATGAGATGTCCGGCTACATAACCGCCGTCACTTTGGCACAGCGATTGGGGGCCCGTGAAGTCGTGACCCTGCTCCAGAAATCTCTGGCGGAAGAGCAGGCCGCGGAACAGACGCTCCGAAAGATTGCGGCCGTCCTCCTTAAAGGGGCAGCGGCCGAATAAGGGCCGCCAAGCCCCTGCCGGGCATAGACCATCAGAAGCAGGAAGAGCAAGTCAGCGGCCCCGTCATGACGGCGAAATCCGTTGTCCTTCCTGCTTCAACAAGGGATCGGCCTCTCTGTTCTTGAGCGGATCGCCCATGGCCAGCGGCACGGTCACGTGCAGTCCCTTGCAGCCGGTGCATTCAGCACCGGTTCCAGCCCCTCATTCTGAAGGCGTTTCCGAAGATCTTAGGCGGCCAGTTGGATAGCATCGAAGGCTACCTCCGGCGCGGGATCAATATCCAAGATCCTCCGGTCCGGGTAATCAATCGCATTAACCAGCGCGCCCCAGTCATCGAACTACTCCTGACTTTCCCTTCTTCTATTCAGTCTCCCGGCGGGCCTTCTTCCGATTGCGTTTGCGGGCCAACGCCTGCTTGACACGGAGTTTCTGACCCGGTTTCAAGTAAAAGGCGTGCCTCTTGACTTCCCGGATGATGTCCTCCTGCAAAACCTTCCTCTTAAAGCGGCGGAGCGCGTTCTCCACCGTCTCGCCTTCCTGCAGCTTTACCTCAGCCAAATGGCACCTCCAAAATTGATCATGATTCCGATGCGTTGCTCCCCACTTGCGGCTCGCAGCAATTCTTCCGGTAGCGTCATACGGCCTTTTCCGGCGACGGAGGCGTCGCGCCTTGAGCCAGCTTTTCCGTCAGTTCCTTGCCGGGCTTGAAGCCCGCATCCCGCTTGGCGGCGATAGTGATCGCCTCCCCGGTGCGAGGGTTGCGCCCTTGCCGCTCCTTCCTCTCTTTCACCACGAAGCTGCCAAACCCGCGCAGGTCTACCCGTTCGTTTGATCGCAGCGTCTCCGCGATCAGGTCCAGAACGGAGTCCACTGCGACTGCAACCTCAGCCTTCCCCAATTCCGTCTTGGCCGCGACCTTCTCAATCAATTGCTGTTTTGTCATCTCGTCTAAGTTTACTCGTTTCCG
>JANYJN010000261.1 GCA_025358475.1 Candidatus Solibacter sp. | reverse complement strand
TGAGCACCCCGTCGCGATCCAGAAAGACCGCCTTCTTCACTTCACCGATTCCCACTTGGTCTCCGCCTGTTTCAGCGCGGGATGCGTCACCAGCAGGTGCCAGATCACCGCTTGAAACGCTTCGGTGTGCGGCGTGACATGTTGGGCGTTCACCGTGGGCACCGTCACGCAGGCGTCGGCGTGCCGCGCCGTGTAGCCGCCATCGCGCCCCACAATTCCGGTCACCTTCGCGCCCACCGCCTTGGCGTAACGTATCGCGGCCACCAGGTTCGGGCTCACCTGCATTTCCAAGTTGCCGCCGCCCACCGAGAAGATCAGCAGCGCGTCGCGCCCCCCCAGGCGGCTCACGCGCAGCCAGCCTTCGAACACGCCCGCCCAGCCTTCATCGTTGGTGCGCGCCGTCAGTTCGCTCACGTTGTCGGTGGGCGCGTAGGCTTCGAGTCCGCAGATCTTGCGGAAGTCGTTGACCGCGTGCGAAGCGTTAGCCGCGCTGCCGCCCACACCCAGGATGAATAGCCGGCCGCCGCCCGCGCGGCATTCCGCCAATGTCGCCGCCAGGCGTTCCACCGCCGCCACGTCGATCTGTTTGAGAATTTCGCCGGCTTCCCCTAGGAACTGTTCGGTAAATGTCATGATTTGAGAAACTCCCCGAGATCCCTGGCGCCCTCCACGGACCCAATCTCATAAAACCGCTCGGGCGATTCCCACGCGGCCAATTCGCCGCGCCGCAACAAACCCTGGTAAACCGCGGCCAGGTCGCTTGGGCCGTCATCCGGCACCTGGTCGAACGCCGCCCGCTGGAAAGCGCCCAGCCCGTAATCGATATGCCGCATGGCAGGCGTACGGTTCGCCTTATCGTAAGCCAGAATGCGGCCGCCGGTAAACTCCACGTTGCTGGTGTCCCATTGACCTTCGTTGCGGTAGACCGTCATCAGGCCCAGCTTGCCGGAATCGCCGAACGCCCCGAGCGCGGCGCGGTAGTCGCAGGGCAGGTAGGAATCGCCGTAGATCACGGCGAACGCGTCGCCCAGCACCGGCAGCGCGCGGCGCAGCGCCCCCGCCGTGCCCAGCAACCGCGGCCCGTCGAACGCGTACTCCACGCGCAGCCCGAAGGCCCGCCCGTCGCCCGCGAACGCCTGAATTTGCTCGCCGAGGTAGCCCACCAGCAGCACCACGCGCTCTAAGCCATGGCGGCGCAGCAGCCGCAACTGGTGCGCCAGGAAGGGCTCGCCGGCTACTTCAATCAGCGCCTTGGGAACCGTCTCGGTAACCGGCCGCAGGCGCGTGGCCAATCCGCCGGCGAGAATGGCGATCGGCAGCATGAGTCAGCTACGCGTCACCAGCATGGTGCCTTCGAAATCGAAGTGCATGCGCACTTCCCGCAATCCGGCCTCGCGTAGCGCGTGGCGCAAGCGGGTCTTATCTTCGGTGTACAGCATCAGGAATCCGCCTCCGCCGGCGCCGATCAGCTTGCCGCCTAGCGCTCCGTTTCCGCGCGCCACCTGGTAGAACTCGTCGATGGCGGAATTCGTCATGGATTTCGACCGGTACTTCTTGCGCTCCCAATGCTCGTGCATGATAGCGGCGAAGCGGCGCAGATCGCCCTGCTCCAGCGCCGCCTTGCTCTCATAACCGAACTGCTTGATCTGGTGCAGGTGTTCGATCATCCCGCTATCGCCGTCGCGCGTCCTCTGGTCCTGCTCCGCCAGGATGGCCGACGCGGAACGGGTGAAGCCGGTGAAGAACAGCAGCAGGTTGTCTTCCAGGTTATACAGCGTCTCGGTAGAGATCTGCAGCGGGACGACATCCACCCGGCCATCCCGGTGAAATTCGAACGACGTGATGCCGCCGAAGCAGGAGATGTACTGGTCCTGCTTGCCGACCGGCTCGCCCAGAATATCGATTTCGATGTGGCAGGCCTGTTCGGCCAACTCCTGGCGCGGGACGAATTCCTTGTTCAGCGTGTGCAGCCCGCGTAATAGCGCCACCGTGAAACTGCCGCTCGATCCCAGGCCCGTCCCGGCGGGGATATCGGAGAGGCTGACAATCTCCAGGTGCGGCGCGCTCACCGGCACCATGCGCAACGCCTCGCGGATGATGGGGTGCTTAATCTCGTCCACCGTCTGCACCACTTCGGTCGCCGAATACTTGATGAGGAACTCCGGCTGGAAGGTCTCGTGCAGCGTGATATAGACGTACTTATCGATGGCGGCCGAGAGGACGAAGCCCCCGTGCTCGCGGTAATAGGATGGGAGGTCGGTGCCGCCGCCTCCCAGAGAAATGCGCAACGGGCTGCGGGTGATGATCATGCGGGCATCTCGCGGGGAACGGTCCTGCCGTAAGCGGTCTCGCCGTAAATGGTCTCGCCGTAAATGGTCTCAATGACACGCAGCATGGCTTGCGCGTCTCTAATCCCCGGGTCCGGTTGCCGCCCCAGGCGGATGTCCTCCAGAAACGCGGCGTTTTCGACCTGCCACGAATCGTCGGCCATGGGATATTCCCAGGCGAGCGTTTCGGG
>JANYJN010000259.1 GCA_025358475.1 Candidatus Solibacter sp. | reverse complement strand
TACTGCGCCTGCATCGCGATGGGCGCGGCGTGCAGGTAAACCATCGTCGTTTCCACGAAGGCATGGCCGAGCTGTTCTTTGATGGCGAGGATATGTGCGCCGCGAATGAGCATGTTGGTGGCGAGCGAATGTCGAAACAGGTGCGGCCAGACGCGCTTGTTGAAGCCCGCGCGTTTAGCCACGACACGGATCAATTTGCGAAGGTCCTGCGGCCGGTACGGATTACCCTTTTGGAGCGTGACGAACAGCGGCTCCTCGGACCCGGCGCCGCACCGGTCGCGATGGAGGTATTCCAGCACCAGCCCGGCGCACTGCGGGGCGATGGCGGCGTCCCGGTCCTTCTGCCCTTTGCCGCCATGAACATGAATCACCTGGGACGCGACATCGACGTCGGCGATTTTCAGCAAGCACAGTTCTTTGTTGCGGAGTCCGGAATAGGCGAGCAGGCTCAGGATGGCCTTTTCGCGTATGGTGCGGCAGGCCGCGATCATGAGCGTGATTTCCGCTTCGCTCAGCGTGCCGCGAATCATCCGCTTCGGTTTCTTGGGGCGTCCCAGATGGATCGGGTTGCCGATAAATTCGGCGTACCTTTCGAGCGCAAGCGAGGTGTTGACCACGTGGCTGTAGGAAGCGCCCGCCATGCGCATCTTGACGATCAGCAAATCCAAAGCGTGATGGTCGGGGTTCAATCCGATCGTAGGGGACAGCCTCCGGATGGCGCTGACGTATCCGAGTATGGTGCATTCCGTGAGACCCCGCCGGGCGCACAGATACTCGCCGAACGCTTCGAGCTTCCGTTCCAGTTTCGTTTGCGGCGGGGTAGAAATTTTGGTAACCATTGCAATCTCCTGAGCCGGTTTTTGTCGGCGCGGGCTACCGCGCCGTTCGCGGCGTCGGGGCAGGTTAACTCTTCTGCAAGCCGCGTTGTCAGACCAGGCCCACAAAAGATCACGGCAGGTCGAGGGAGGAAAGACAGTATGAATCGAGCACATTCCGAAATCGTCGGTGCACGCTCATGGCTCGCGGGTCATACCGGAGCGTTGATCGTCGGCTTGGCCGTGGTCTGGATGACGGTTGCGCCGCGCCCGGCGTGGGGCCAATGGAGCGGCACGAATCCCGTTTGGACCAACAGTAACGTCGGGATTGGGACATCGAATCCCATAGGAAAGCTGCACGTGACAGGTCTTGGCGGGCCCGCTGGTTCGGGCTGGAACACGTATACGATGGCGCGATTCAGCGATGGCGGTCAAAACAGTAACTCAGCGGTTATTTTCGACACTGGCGGCAGCGGCGCCACCGCGTTTCGCGGTTTCACAATCGGAAAAAACTCGCAAACCATGTTGTTCGGACGGTATAGCTTTGACGGGAGCGGCGGCGTTACTTACGACATGACTATCGATTCGACTGGCAACGTGGGCATCGGGACGACTAACCCGCAATACAAGCTCGCCGTTAACGGAAATATCGGCGCCCAGGACATCATCGTCACCAATACGGGCTGGTCCGATTACGTGTTCCGCCCGGGCTATCGACTGCGCCCCCTGAGCGAGGTCAGCCAGTTCATCCAGACGAACGGCCACCTGCCGGACATCCCGACCGAAGCGGAAGTCAAGGAAAAGGGCGTCAGCCTCGGCGCCATGCAGGCCAAACTGCTGGCCAAGGTCGAGGAACTCACGCTGCACATGATCCAGCAGGAGAAGGAGAACCGGGAACTGCACGGCCAAATCCAGGAGCTTCGGGAGCGTCTGGCGCGCCCGGAGAAGAGCGCGGCAGGCGATCTCACCCCAGCAGCCGCCAAATAGGAGCCCGCAATGAGAGCGTCGAAACAACGAAGGGTTCCGGGGGGCCTGATTCGGCTGGCGCTCTGGTTCTGCGCCTTCAACCTCCTGGCGGCCACCTTGGCGGCGCAGCCGTCATGCTCACCCGCCACTACGGTTCCGAGTGGAACCTACACGACGGGCGACCACAGCCAAGTCGATAACGGCGGGTTGTCAGCAACGAACTTCGCTGTCAGTCAAGGCGCAACTGCGACGTTCGCGGCAGGCAACTGCATCCATCTTGGTACCGGCTTTCGCGCGAACGCCGTCGGAGCAACTGCCCCGACTACGTTTCACGCCTGGGTCGACATCGCGCCAACGCCAGTATCGGTTGTGCCATCGTCGGCGCCGCAAAACCCACCGCTGACTCAATCCTTTACGTGGACCGTGTCG
>JANYJN010000248.1 GCA_025358475.1 Candidatus Solibacter sp. | reverse complement strand
GCTGCGCGACGGCGTATCGGGCGGCATCGACGATGTCGTCGAGGTCTTTGCCGCCCATGTGCTGGTAGACGGCGGTGCGCCAGTCGCGGCCGTAGCCGGCGGAACCGCGGTAATCCACGTCGAGGACGAGATAGCCGCGTTCCCGCAATAAGTGATGGAACATGTACTCGTGGTAGTAAGTGGACCACTTATGATCCACGTTTTGCAGATACCCGCTGCCGTGAACGAAGATGACCGCCGGGCCGCCCTTCTTATAACTGGCGGGCTTGTAGATGCGCGCCGGCACCTTGACGCCGTCGCGCGCGGGGATCATCACGATGGGCGGGTCCTGCCAGGCGTACTGCGCAAATTCGGCCGCGGGCGAGGTGGTGAGCCGCTGGAGATCCTGCCCGGGACGGTTTTCCTGTATGTAAAGGTCGGGCGGTTTGTTGGAGTAAGAATAGACATCGGCAATCCAATGTTCGTCGGGCGAGAGGACGGCGGTGTGCTTCCCAGGAGCCTTGGAGATGCGGGTGAGAGGGCCTCCGTCGCCCGGCATTTCGTAGAGGAACTGGTCGGAGGGGCCATCGGCGTTGGCAATCACATAGAACTTGGATTTGTCCCTGGACTGGCGCACGTTGAGCACCTCCCAATTGCCGGTGGTGAGGGGACGAGGTTCGCCGCGGGCGCTGCTGTCGAAGGGGACGGCGTAGAGTTGGGCGTAGCCGGTCTTCTCACTGATGAAGTAGACTTCGCGATCGTTCTTCATCCAGCCGAGGGTGTTGGCGGCGCCTTGCGGACCGCCGACCCAGGCGTCGTCATGGATGTTGACCAGGGTGCGGGTCTTGCCGGTGGCCGGGTCGAGGGCGAAGATCCAGCGATCTTTGTTATCGGCGGAGCGGGCGCCGATGACGGCCTTGGTTCCGTCCTCGCTCCACACGGGAGCCCCCATCCGGATGTCGCGGTCCGTGGACGCGGGCGGGCGTGCCGCGGCGCTCTGCGGCGGCGGTGCGGTTTCAGTGCGCGCGGGTGCGGGCTCGGTGCGCGCCGGAACGGGTTCGGCGGGCGGGCGGGCCGCGGCGCTCTGCGGCGGCGGTGCGGGGTCGGTGCGCGGCGGTGTGGGCTCGGCGCGAGCGGGTGCGGGCTCGGCGCGCGGCGGTGTGGGCTCAGTGCTGGCGGCTGCGGTTTCAGTGCGCGCGGAGGCGCTTCCGGTGCGGGCGGGAGCGGTTTCAATGCGCGCGGGGACGGGTGCCTGCTTCTGGCCGTGATCCACCCACTTGACTTCACCGGTCTCCACGTTGAGGATGGCGAGGCGCGAAGTGCCCTGCGTATCGCCGACATTGGAGCGGCCGGTGATGTCTTCGGAATAGGCGCTGTCGGTGATGAAATTCGGGATGATGGTGTTCTTGGCGGGCGTGGCGGCCGATTCGAAGACGCTCGCGATCACGTACTTCTCGTCGGGCGTGAGCCGCAGAGTGCCGACGGTCTGGCGGGCTTGTAGGGTGAAGGGCTTTCTCGGGTCCTGGACGCGCTTCTTCTGCTGCTCTTCGCGCTGCTGGATGCGTTCGCGGACCACTTGCAGGAGTTCCTTCTGCTCCTTCTTGAGGTATTCCTGACTCTCAGTGCCGCGTGGTTCCGGGGTCGTGGCGTCGCCGCGTCCGTCGAGGCCCTGCGCGCGGCCTCCGCCGAAGCCGCCCTGTCCACGCCCACCAGCGCCGCCGGCCGCGGGCGCGGCGCTGGTGGCGGGCGCGGCGGCACCGCGGATGTCGGTGAGTTGCACGAGCAGGCCGCTATCCAGCGACATCACGTAAAGGTTGCCGTTGCGGGTGAAGGAAATGCGCTTACCATCCTGCGTAAAGTAGGGATCGGTTTCGGCGTCGGTGGTCTTGGTGAGTTGGGTGATCTTGCCGGTGAGGTTGTCCAGGGTAAAGAGATCGCCGGCGCTGGAGTAAACCATCAGGCGCTTGTCTTTTGTGGTGACGCCGGCGGCTTGGGTTGCGCCGCCGGTCGCTGGGCTGGTATCGCCGGATGCGGGAGGAAGCTGCCGGACCTCTTCGCCGGTAAGTTTGCGCAGGCCACTGCCGTCGCGATTGACGGTGTAAGTGTCCATGGGCGCGATTTCCTTGTCGGTGTTCTGCTTCCACTGGAATAGTATGCGGCTGCCGTCGTGCGACCAGCGGACGCCGGTAGGTTCGTAGCCGACCAGGGCGGGACCGCGCATGATGTTATCGACTGTCAGAGAGAAGTTATTCGCCGGCCGTGCCTGCAGGACGAACACAACGATAAGGGTGGGCAGAATCGCGATGCGCATAAGGGAGATGATAGCGCGCGGGGGCGCAAGGCCGGCCTCCGACCGGCTTGTCCGAGCTTCGCTCGGATTGACAGGCTGAAGCCTGCCCCACTTAGGGCTCCGACCGTGTGATATCGTGCGATTGAGGGCAACCCCTCCCTCACGCTCGGGGCTCAGATCAGAGCCCCGAGCGTCAGCGAGCGGGTATGCAGTCGAACCGAATCTCGCGGTCACAGTACTAGCGCGGCTGTTTGAGGTATTGGTGGATGTTGGCAATGTTCTTCCTGGCAATGGCGGCTTCGTCCATGTCGGGGTTGAGCTCGAGCACCTGCTCGAAGTGCTGCAGGGCGGGATCCAGCTCGGCGACGCTACCGGTATTGACGGCCTTGGTCATGAAGGCGAGGCCAAGGGTGTAGTGGGCGAAGGGGTCTTTGGCATCGTAAGTGAGAGCCTTCTGGCAATCGGCGATGGCGGCGTCCAGATTGGCGGCCTTGCGCTCGCATTCGCAGATGCCGTACCAGGCCATGTTGTGATAGTCGTTCCAGATGTCGCGTTCGGCGACGCGCTTCTTGCGGCCCATGCCAACCAGCGAACCAAGGACGTAATAATTCAACTTACCAGCTAACTTACTGTCGAAATCGCTGAGCTTGAGGTATTCGTCATACACCGGGCGGGCCTCGGCGAACTTACCGCTGAGGCGCAGGCTATCGGCCAGCCAGAGATGCGGTTCGGCGGTTTTGGGATTGATTTGGATGGCTTTCCGTGCGGCCTCGATGGATTGCGGATAGAGCGACTTGAAGCGATAGGCCTGGGCGATCAGGGTGAGAGCCACGGGGTGGGCGGGCTCGCGCTGGAGGACGGTATTCAACTGGCGGACGGCTTCATCGACATCCCCGGTATCGAGCAGGATGCCGCCATAGTTGGCGTGGGCCTCCAGATAGTCCGGGTCCAACTCAATCGCTTTCCTATAGGAACGGCCGGCGTTCTCATAATCGAAAAGGGCGCTGTAAGTGCGGCCGAGGTAGAAGGCCGCCTGGCTGTAAGTGGGGTCGGCGGCGAGGGCGCGCTCGAAAGAGGCGACGGCCCTCTTATAGTCGAGCTCGTTGCCCTTGTGGTAATACTTCATGCCTTCCTCGAGCAGGTCGGCCGCCGCCTTGTTGCGGCGGCGGGGAATCAGGATGCGGATGCGGACGGGGGATTCCTGGCCGGGGTAGACCATTTCCTGGCGTGGACCATCGGGCTCATACCCCATCCTGACGCCCTGCACGGTGTGCTCGCCGGGAGCGAGTCCGGGGGCGTTTACGGGCTTGCCCTTTTGGAGTACGCCGATGGTCTTGCCATCCACGAACACCTCGACACCATCCATATTGGATTCGAAGACGAGCGTACCGAACTTAGGCGCGGGGGCGGCGGCTGGCCTGGCTTTCGAGGGAACGTAGGCCAGCAGCATTTCGGGATCGAAGTTGGCCTTATCGGAGGTAGGGTTCTGCTGATTGGAGGTGTACTCTCGCACCTGGGTGTGGACGTACTCGGCGAGTTCATCTGCGGTGACCACGCCATCGCCGGAGGTATCGGCGGCGCCCTCCATGCCCTGGACGACGTAGTAGGTGAAGACTCCGTGACCGCCTTTGAGATCCGG
>JANYJN010000221.1 GCA_025358475.1 Candidatus Solibacter sp. | reverse complement strand
CGGCGCGCTTCGATGCCGATGGCATACGAACCCGTCGCGTTGGCCGGAATCGCGTGGGCAAATGTATAGGTGCACGTGCCGTCGTTGGCGCACTTGGCGGTGGGAGCCGGATTCTCAGATACGTAGCCTTGCGACGTTACGCCGGCGCCGAAATTCGTGTAGCCGTAGTCGGCGGTGGGGCCGGCCAGCACGAGAGCCACGCGGTTGTTGCCACCGGTCAACTGAGCCATGGTAACCGGGTTGCCGGCGAAATCTTTGGTGCTGAAGGTGACTGTGGGAGCCTTGCCGGCAACGCCGTTGTCCACGCTAAGGATGTTGGCAACGATGCCCGGGCGGGTAAGTGATTCGGTGGGAACTGTGTGCCCGCCTTTGATCGAGGCGTCGAATTCCAACTCGCCCTGCGGGATGTGGCATTGGGTGCACTGGTTGTCGGAAACCTGGGGCAGGTTGACGTGGTTGGCGCCGGTGGCGAAATTCACGTTGTCATGGCAGGAACCGCAAGCCGCGCGGCTCGGGTTGGTCAGCCAGTTATTGGACTGCGTGGCGCCGGTTACCTTGGTATCTTCATGGCAGAACACGCAGCGCCGGGGGTCGGACGGCAGAACCACCGTGGACCAGTCGGAAACGCTCTGTTGGAAACCGATGATCTGATATGGGGTTCCCGCCTTGACGCTGGGAAGTTGGCTGCCCATGTGGATCTTGTGTACCATCACCTTCATGTCCACGGTGTTCCCGGTGTCGGGATCGGTGGTTTGCGGGGTGTGGCACATGATGCAGAGTTCCATGCTGCGGCGCGAGCCGCCATGGAAGGCTAGTTGATCGTGGCACTTGTCGCAGGTAGCAGTGCGGATCACGTCGCGGGTGTCGGTGGACACGCCGCCCGCCGGAATCCAGGTGAACGTATCGTCATCGTAATTCGTACCCAAATCGAACTCGGTCAGGTTGCGCGAACCGTAGATGCCGACGCGATGGTTTGCGGTGGGGTCCCACGCGGCGCTGTTGGCGCCCACGGCCTTGGTCTTGAACGTGTAGATGTATTCACCGTCGGCCACCTGCTTGGAGGTTCCGCCGGAATCCGAGCCCGCCTGAATCGCCGTCACCTTTGTGATGGGGCTGGTCTGGGTGCGCGTGGTATACGAGACAAATTGCGTCTGCCCTTTCGGGATGTACGCGGCGAGGAAACTCACTGAGATGGAGCCCGGCGTGGTGATACCTGCCGGATCCAGGGGCAATCCTTTAAGGTCCGTAATCTTGTAATCGACACTAATCGTGCCGTCTTGCGCGATGTTGGCCGAAACCACTTTCATCGTCAGCCCGGGACGAACGAAGTTCACGGTCGCGTCCGAGGCGTAATAGGCCTTGTCGTGAGGCGTGAATGTAGTCTTTTTTGTCGCGCTCATCAAGACCACGGAACCCGTGATCGCTATCAGCGCCAATGCGTATCGACTAACCACGAACACCGAAGAAGGAATCCGCATACTAATCTCCAATAAAGAAATCGTGAACTTTTAGCCCCCCGACTTGGCCGGGAGGGCTATTCTCGCCCATACGGTAACCAAAGTTGAAGCTACCGGGAGCGAAAGTACGAGAGCACTCGCAACACCAAACGGCCACCACCGCAATCGGACAAAGAAGCCTTTTGTTATGTGCGTGATGTAAAATCCAGCACGACGGTGAGGCTTTCTCAGACTATCAAAGCTGGGTTAATAACACCAGGGTTTCTGGGTGAAATTCCGCTAGTGCGATTTCGCACCCACGAATGCTAAGGAGTTTCGGATCGGGTATTCACCTGAACCTACTTTCGCCCTAGACCCTGTGCGGCGAATGGGTTTGCTCATGACCGCATGGGCCAGCGGTGGGCGGCGGTTCCATAATCTTCAGTTAAGTATGTCTGAAATTCTGTTTCGTCTTGCTTTTGGGGGTTTTCACGTGTATCCTTGGTCCGATCAGTAAGGAGATTCTGTACTCTTAGGCATAACCCGATGGAGCGATTGACCCCAACGAAACACCGAGTAAGCGACCCCCGCCAGTGCCTGGTGAAGCCACCGGACGATGCCCGGCGGCACGCCCTCACACGTCTGTACGCTCGGAGATCCGCCGTGAACAATTTGATTGGCGCTGTGGAACGGTACCAACTAGAGCAGGGCCGGCAAAGAGCGAAGGGCACTACGGCTATCGATGGGGAGATGTCGTCGTAAGGTTACGCTCGATGGCGAACTTGACCAACCCCACCAGGTCGTGAACGTTAAGCTTACGCATCAGGCTGGCGCGGTAGGTGTCCACGGTTTTGGGGCTGATCTCCAGCAGATCGGCGATATCTTTGGCGCGGAGCCCGTTCACCAAATAAGAGAAGACTTCCATTTCCCGAGGACTGAGCGCCGCCAGCGGGTTCTCGCGACGGCTCTTTTGGTGCTTGGCGAAGAGCCCGACGCCGCGCAACATGGGCGACACATAGATGCCCCCGTCGCGGACGAAGTTGATGGCGTCCATCAAATGACGCCCGGGACCGTCCTTGACGAGGTAGGCGTCGGCGCCGGCGCGCAGGGCTTCGAGGACCGTGCCCTCCTCGCGGCTGATGGAGAGGATTATGAGCTTGACGGTGCAACCGGCCGCGCGCAGCCTGCGGACCGCTTCAATCCCGGTGACCCACGGCATGTTCAGGTCCAGGATGGCGAAATCCGGGTTCAGTGCGGTGATGGTCTCGACGGCGGCGCCACCATCGGCCACCTGGCCCAGGACGCGCATACCCTGGGAGGCGCAGAGGGCGGCGATGCCTTCCCTAACAATGGCGTGGTCGTCCGCCAATACAACGGTTATTGCTGACAGTTCCTGCATGCCTCTCCTTCAATTCCGCGCCTTCCGGCAAACTTCTTGGGCCGGGTGCGATGCCGGCGTGCTGGATCATGAGGACGCTACGATTCCACCGGGAATGGGACCACGGTTACTCTTAGTTTAGTGCCATCCGCGCCACTTTCCACGTCCAATGTTCCCCCCAGCGCTTGCGCGGTTTCGCGGATGGAGCGCAACCCGATGCCGGAAGCCAAGTTGGCCGGAGCGGACAGCGCCCGCTGTGCATCGAACCCCACGCCGTTATCGCCGACGCACAGCACCAACTGGCCGCCAGAGACCTCTAGAGCCACATCGACACGCGTGGCCTGCGAGTGCCGCACCACGTTGGATAGCGCTTCCTGCAACCCACGGTAGATGAGAACCTTGGCTTCGAGGGCGGGTTCCCAGGGTAAGGGGTAGATCTGAAGGGATGCCTCGAAGCGTTGCGGAACACCGCTGATTTCCCACAATTGGCGGAGGGAGGAATCCAGTGTAAGCCTTTGCCATTCCGGGGGATGCAGCCGCCTGGAGATGTCGCGGACCTGGGCCAGTGAGTCCGCCACGAGTGTGGAGATGCTATGCAGCGCCTGCCCGACGTTGGCCGGGGGCGATGGTAGTTCGGAAGAGATCACTTCCAGGTGCAGATGGATGGCGACCAACATCTGGCCGACCCCGGTATGCAACTCGCGCCCCAAGCGCAGGCGCTCCATCTCGATCTGGCGTACGGCTTTTCGCCCGCCGCACTCGCGCCGCCGCTGGGCGCCAGGGAAGAGGCGGCGCTGCAACCCGAGCAGTTGGAGAAAATACGCCGTGAGCCGCCGCCGGAGCGCCGGGATGTTCTTGGTTTCCTTGGGTTCGCCTTCCACTGCCTGGACTCCGATCAGCACGCTGTATGGTGGATCACAGAACCGCCAGAAGCGTACGGGCGCAACCTCGATCTCATGAGTGGTGTAGGCAAAGGGTTGCCGGCGAACGATCGCATCACAAACGCTCCAGACCCCGCAATGACCATACGAGTCCGGCTGCTCATCCCGAGCACGCTCCCGAGGTAGTCGCATTCCAACAAAAACGGCATGCGATCCTTCCTTTGCAATTGGATACGGATTGCACTTAGGTGGTTCAAACCGGAGGTCTCCTTAGGTGAAGCATCTCAGCATCGGGAGGTACCCGCAATAATGGTACGTACCAAGTACGTCCCATACTACCCTTATCGGGCTTAGGGGCTAGCCCTCGGGTAAGGATCGTGTTTTAAGTGCACCCATGTCATTATTTATCAACCATATACAGCCTATTTGTGCTCGGGGACGCTGTCGTTGGGGAGGGCTAGGCGAGCGAAGGGTTTTTCTTACCAGAAGTAAGGGTTCCCTGATTGGCTTCCGCGCCAAAACATACTATCCTCAGGAGCGGTAAGCAATGAACCTCTTCAAAGTATTAGAACAATTACGACGGGAGTTGCTACACCTGGACGCAGCCATCGCCAGCTTGGAACGGTTGCAGGCAAAGGCAGCGCGGCGCGGGATCTTACCGGTGGTGGTGGCGGAACCCGGCAAGGCCCGAGCCGTGCCAAGGCCTACGGCGCGACGTGCGGCACGTCGCAAACCCCTAGTCGAGTAGGCGAACGCCTCAGCTCTTGCAGACGCGCCATTGCACCCGTTTGTGATCCTTCATCCGAGGCCGGACTGCGTCGCCTAACGCTCTAGAACGGAACGTCGTCGTCGGTGATGCCCTGTTGGAAATCCTCGGCCGGCTGCGCGGAGGATGCAGCTTGCGGACGCTGTGCGGAACGGGGCATCGAAACGGGCCGCTCAGAATCGCCGGAGCCCTCCGAGGGACCGTCGCCGCGACCACCGCCGCCGCCCAGCAAGACCAGGCTCTGGGCTTCGCAGACCACCTCGGTCATGTACTTCTTCTGCCCTTCTTTGTCTTCCCAACTGCGGGTTTCGAGACGGCCTTCCAAGTAGATTTGCTTCCCTTTGAGCAGGAAAGTAGCGACATTCTCCGTACGCCACATGGCGATGTTGTGCCAGTCCGTAATGTCTTTCCATTCGCCGGACTGCTGGTCTTTGGTACGACGGTTGGTGGCCAGGGAGAACTTGGAAATCGAAATTCCGCTGGGGGTGAATTTGGTCTCGGCATCTTTGCCAAGATGTCCGATCAGAATGACTTTGTTGACGCTTCGAGATGCCATCTTATCCTGAACTGTATCACACCCAGGGCGTGGCGGCAGGCGCATTTCGGGTTGGCCGCGACAGCCCTAACCGTGGCGGATCACCAGGACGTCGCCGTCCTTGACGATGTATTCCTTGCCCTCCAAACGGAGCTGGCCCTTGTCGCGAGCGCCGGGATAGCCGCCGAGATCGATCAGCGTTTTCCAGTTCACCACTTCGGCGCGAATGAACTTTTTTTCGAAATCGGAGTGAATGGCGCCGGCGGCCTTGACCGCGGTGCTCTGCATGGGGATGGTCCAGGCGCGGCACTCGTCTTCTCCGGCGGTGAGGAAGCTCATCAGGCCCAAAAGTGAATAGGTAGCGGAGATCAGACGTTCGAGCCCGGCTTCACCCAAGCCGTAGCTGGCCAGATACTCGAGCTGTTCGCCGCGGGGGAGTTCGGCGAGCTCGGCTTCGATTTTGCCGCAAACGGCGGTGACGGCGGTGTGGGCACGGCCGGCGAGCGGGCCGTTGCGGTACTCCTCTTCGCGTTTGTGCAGGCGGCCGGCTTCCTCCTCGCCGATGTTCAGCACGTACAGCATGGGCTTCTGGGAGAGAAACTGGAAGCCCCGGATGCGCTTTTCGTCATCGGCGTCGAGCTTCAGCTCGCGCAGCGGCTGGTTGGCTTCGATGGTGGCCTTGCACTTGACCAGCAGGTCGTATTCGCGATCCAGCTCGGGGTTCTTGATTTTCTTGCGGTCCTTTTCGAGGCGCTCCAGGCGCTTTTCGAGAACGGCGAAATCGTTGAGCACGAGTTCCGTTTCGAGGTCTTCCATATCGCGCACGGGGTCTACCGAGCCCTTTTCGTGGGGGATGGTGTCGCTGGCGAAGAGGCGCAGCACGTGGGCGAAGGCATCCACATTGCGCAGGCTGGCGATACTGCCGGCATCGCGGAGGGTCTCTTTAGAGATGGAGGGCATGTCCACGTATTCCACGGTGGCGTGGGTGACCTTGGGTGGCTCGAACAGCTTGCCCAAGGCCTCCAAACGGGTGTCTGGGACGCGGGCGATTCCGGTGCGCGCGGAGGTGGAGCCGATACGGGTCTCCTGATGCACCCCGGTGAGGATGGTGAAGAGGGACGTTTTGCCTGTCATGGGCAGGCCGATGATCGCTGTTTTCATAAGGAGAGAGGATTCCTACAGGGGCACTTCCACCTGGCTGAGGATTTCTTCGATGATGCGCTCGCCCATGTCGGCGCGGCGCTGCACCAGGGTGGTGCGAGTATTGATGACGACGCGGTGGGCAAACAGGGGAACGGCCAGGCGCTTGACGTCGTCGGGGATGGCGTAGTCGCGGCCTTCGATGAGAGCGACGGCTTGCACCGCGCGGTAAAGCGCCTGGCTGCCGCGCGGGCTGACGCCGAGAGTGAGTGATTCGTGGGAGCGCGTGCGCTCCACAATGGCGAGCATGTAATCGATGAGCGAATCGTCCACGGTAACGCGGTGGACGGCGTCCTGGAGGCGCAGGATATCGTCCTGGGCGAGGCCGGAGGCGACCGGGGGCTCCGAGTCACGGGGAATATTGCGCAGGATCCGGCGTTCGCTCGCGGTATCGGGATACCCGATGCGCAGGCGCATGAGGAAGCGGTCGAGTTGGGACTCGGGGAGCGGGTAGGTGCCGTGGTGCTCGACGGGATTCTGCGTGGCGATCACCATAAAGGGACGCGGCAGGAGATGCGACCGGCCGTCGATGGTGACTTGGTTTTCGTTCATGGCTTCGAGCAGGGCGGACTGGGTCTTGGGGGTAGTACGGTTGATTTCGTCGGCCAGCAGGAAGTTGCTGAAAATGGGTCCGGGCTTGAATTCGAAGGCTTCGGCGTGGGCGTTGTAGATGGTGACGCCCAGGACATCGCTAGGTAGCATGTCGCTGGTGAACTGCAGGCGATGGAAGCGGCAGGATACGGAGCGGGCGAGGGCTTGGGCGAGGGTGGTCTTACCCACGCCGGGCACGTCCTCAATGAGAAGATGGCCGCGCGCCAGCAGGCAAACGAGCGACAGGCGTACGACTTCGGGCTTGCCGTGAATCGCCGCGCCGACGGTGGTCTCCAGTTCCGAGAGTTTACGGAGGATATCGGGCGAGAACCCCACCGGCGGGGCCACTACTGTTTCCCGCTGGGACATTACATGTTCATGATACTAGACTTGCCGAACGCCATGCCCCGGATGCCCCGGCGAGGGGGGCGCGGGTGCATGACTTCAGGATGCTTCGCCTCCACTTCGACGATGTTACGTCCAAATGACCCGGCAATTTGAGAGAAATGGCAGTGGAGACCCGAATGAAGTCTGCGTCGATCTTTGATCTAAGCCCCTCCGAGAAGCTCCAACTTGTCGCAGATCTGTGGGACGACCTTGCGGCCGCGCCTGAGGG
>JANYJN010000213.1 GCA_025358475.1 Candidatus Solibacter sp. | reverse complement strand
ATTATGAGTAACTTAGCCTACCATCCCAAGGGGTTGAAAGTAAAGGAGGGACTTTGCCGTCCCGGGACAAACCGTCCCTGATCGGGTGTGACGACATCCGATTTGGGGCAGTTTCCCCTTGAATTCACGATTGTACACCCTCGGGGGTGCGCGGCGGGCAGGCGGGCGGATTCGGTATGCGGTTTCGCACAAAGATCCTGGCTGGGAAGATTGCCCAATATCTGGTCTATTCCCTTTGGGGGATGCCTGGGGATTCGCGGGAAGAGAAAACATGTTTCACGCAAAGGCGCCAAGATCGCAAAGAGAACCTTCCGGATGCCGGGCTTCATCAGTTAGACCCTGGTGGGCGGCGGGGCGTCGGGCTGGTCGGGAGGCAGATCCCGCGAGGGGACGACGAGGGGTTCGCCGTTGGGGTGGAAGCGCGGGGGTTGTCCGGGGATATTCCCGGCTGGCGACGGGTTCGGTGGGTTCGACGGGTTCGACGGGGGCGTGTTAGGGGTTTCGGTTGCTTGGGGTTGGGTGTCCACGACGGGTTCGTTTGGTAATTCATGGCGGAGGGCTTTGAGGCGGTTGAATTCCTCAATGGCGCGGCGGTAGAGTCGCTCGGTCTGGGCCTGATAGCGGAGGAAGAGGGTAAAACTATTGGAGTACTTGTTGAGGCGGTGGAAGCCTTCGGCGAAGAGGTAGTTGCGGTTCTGGGCTTTGGTGATTTCGTTATCGTCGTTGACAAGCGCGTCGCTGATGCCCATCAAGGGGCGGCCGTTTCCGTCGAGGGCTTCATTGAGACAGGTGGTGCACATGCCGGTGTGGAGGCGTTCGACGCGGAGGAGGGCCTGCTGGGCGAGGGCGATACGCTCGATGGCGAAGAGCTCTTGGGAGTTGGCGGGCTGGTAGACGGCGATGAGGTCTTCGCGGAGGCGGGCGACCTCGTCGAGTTCTTCGAGGCGGACGACGGCGAAGGTGGTGGCGGTGAATCCATGCTTACGGGCGTTTTGGGCGGAGCGTGATTTGCCTTCGGGGGAGCGGGGCCCGGTGGATTGGGCGGCGTTGGCGCGGTTGGCGGCGAGTTGTTTATCGGAGACGGGTTTCTTCATGAGGTTTTCCTGGTTTGAGCTATAGCATCAGGATGCGGGCGAGTCTGAAATAGGAATTGGGTAAGTGATGGGAGGGAAGGAGTTAGACTTTTGGAGTTTGAGAAATGAGATTCAACGCCAAGTCCTATGCCACGGACGAAACTTCGTGGCGGAATGGGATGGGGAACCCGGGGTCGGGGTGCATCAGGGCTTATTGGCCGGTTCTTGATGCGGAGGCGCGGAGGCGCTGAGGAAGAGGCGGAGAAGAAGCACGAGCGAGGGAAGGATCAGGATTCACGCGCTCGCCGGGTGGCGGAGGGAGCAGAGAACGCGGCGCAAAGAAGTCCGAGCTGCGCTCGGATGGACAAGGCGGAGCCTTACCCCACTGGGGGCCACGAGGATTGCGAGAGCGCAATTGGTGAACCCTTCGGCGGCGAGTTGAATAGCTCGTACCGGGGCAATTATTTTGTGGGCGCCGCCTTCGCTTTGGCGCGTACTTTTCGATTTACGGCCTTAGCCGCAGCCTTTTGCCGCGGTTCGGGTGGACTTGCCTGGTCATCGCCGTACTGGAGGACGAGCACCTTCACCCGCTGACGGCCGAACTTTTTTGCTTGTGCGCGGCTGGGCATGTAGACGTCGATGTGGTGGCCGTCCACCTTCGCACCAGTGTCTTCCACCGTATAGTCTCCGGAATACCGGCCGGCGCCGTAAATGCGTATGCGGGTGTTTAGCGGCAATACCTTCCGGTCGGCGGCCACGGTGCCTGGATGCGACCACTTGCCGGAAGCGCCGGTGCCCTCCACCGAATAGGCAGGGGCGATGAAGTAACGGATGGTGGGCCGTCGGCGCATTCCGGAAGAGGGCGGAGACGCCGAACCGGGCGTCAGGAATGCAAGAGCAATCAGAGCTGCGAACAGTATTCGGAGAATAGGAGTACCTCCCGCAGTTTCTATGCAACGACAGCCAGATTGTGACACAAGGCAGGTGGTGACCGCCACCGGCTGCACTGCGTGGATTGCGTGGACATTCCCCGGCACGACACGGGGTGAAGAGGATTCCGCTCTGCCGCGCGTAGCAGGGAGTAATCCGCGGGTTGGCCCTGACGGAACATGGCATCCGCTTGCGATGCTACAATCTGGATATATTACTGGATATACGGAGGAATCTCCCATGAGTTCCACGCCGCAGAAACGAGCGCTGAAACGCTACCGGAAGCGCCTCAGCCAGCGAGGGATGGCTCGGTTCGAGGTTCTTGGGCTCGACGCCGATCGCGAGTTGATCCGGTCGCTCGCAAGGCGGCTCGCCGGCGATGACCCTGATTTGGCGCGCATTCGCGCCACTCTTCGCCTTACCATTTCGGGGGAACAGTCGAAAAAGGGCGGTATTCTCAATGCATTGCGCCGGTCGCCTCTGGTCGGAGCCGATCTGGATCTGAACCGCACGCTGATTCCGGGCCGCAGGGTTGACCTGTGAGCCGGAGCCTACTTGACACCAATATCATCAGCAATGTCACCAAACCCGTTCCATCGGAAACGCTAGTCGCGTGGATGGCTGGGCAAGCCGACGGGGATCTGTTTATCTCTTCGCTGACGGTCGCTGAGATCCGCCGCGGAATACTGGAGAAGCCCGCCGGAAAGAAGCGCAGGGAGTTGGAGCGTTGGTTTTCCGGCACCGAGGGCCCGCAAGCGCTGTTCGCCGGCAGGGTACTCCCGTTCGACGAAAAGGCCGGCTTGGTCTGGGCGCGGCTGATGGCCGACGGCACGGCGAAAGGGCGGCCCCGCAGCCCGCTCGACATGATCATTGCCGCAGTCGCTGAAGCGAATGATTGCGTGGTTGTCACCGAGAATGAAAGAGACTTCGCGGGTCTGAAGATTGTCAATCCATTTCGAGCGAACTGAGGCGAGCTTTGGATGAAGGCCGCAAGCGCGGTTATGGGGCGTAATTGGGCGCCTGAACCCGAAAGGTCTACAGATCAGCGGTTTGCGCGTGATACGTCAAGTTGACCGCCTCTGCCCTACTTCCGGTTGGCGTGATCCGGCCGGAACAAACGCAACCATGCGGCGGTCAAATGGGCGCCTGGGTGCGTGTGAACCATGTCTGTTCGGCCTTGCTGCCCTGGACTGTCTGCAGCCCTCTGGATAAAATGCCTTCAGGTGCTACAACAATGCGCTATGCACTTGTGAACGGCGTACTAGTCGAACCAGTCACGAGTGAAAAGCACATTGCAGATGTGAAGACGGAGCACGGACAAGTGATCGAGTTTCAGCATTCCCTTCTGGAACCCGAGGAGTTGAAGTCGAGGGAAGCGTTTTACAAGAACCTGGTATGGGTGGTTGACGGTTGCCGAGGTGAACTTGATGCCGCAACTTTCAACCTAGGGCTCGGAACCAGGCAAGATCCGCCCAACCACCCCACTATCTTCGACTTTAGCTGGTATGGTCGTAGCAAGCTCTTCGCGAACTGGTGGGCTGCGAACTGTCCGGTCTTTATAGATTTCGGTCAGCCTGTAGTCTGGCGGCTTGCCCTGTATGATCCGAAGAAGAAACGGGGCGTTGTTGGCCCCATGGAGCGGGAAGAACTGGTTCAGGTCCTTATCGAGGGCCGACAACTGGGGAAGATCCCGCCCAAAGCCTGACTCTACAGTCGCGAGTGGAACCCGACAGGCCATCCTCTCCCACCAGGGTAAGAGCCATCCCTTGCAGATGGCTCCGTCATGCTTCACCTCGCCGTACAACGCCCTGACCGCTAACATGCCGTGCTCGGCTGTTCAGAGCGCGTCGTCGCCAACCCGGAAACAATCCACATGAGCGAGTTGTCGCCTATGGTGAGATCTGACGTGAAACGGGAATTCGCACAAATGGCGGCGGAGGATTAGGACCGGCATGCCGGTTGGCGGCGGTAATGGGCCGAATCGTGGGCAAGTGACAAGAAACGCGCATGGCTGACATGTGGCAGCAGACCGATAGGTGGCGCCTGACGCCGCGGTATT
>JANYJN010000018.1 GCA_025358475.1 Candidatus Solibacter sp. | reverse complement strand
CGTCGTGTACGCCACCGCCGAGTTGCTCTCTATCGAGAGCGAGAACGGCATCCTCGCCATGGAATTCGCCGCGCCCGAACCCGGCGAGGTCGTCCTGCAACTGGCGCGCCGCCCCACGGGCCCGTTCCTGGCCGCGGGCATGCCCACCGAGTTCGATTGGGACGAACCGCACATGCGCGCGCGCCTCAAGATCCCCGCCGGGACGCAGCCGGGCTATCGCGTGCGCATCGGCATCGCCATTGAAGCTCCGGACACGTCGGCCTTCTTCAACGACCTCCACCGCCTGGTGATCGGGCGCGGGAATACGGTTTCCACCATGTACTCTTCCGCCGCCGTGGCCGCGCGCTCCCGCCTGCGCCTGCCCGAAGGCTACACGGCGATTCCCACCACCCGCTCGCCCAACGAAATCGATTACGAAATCGCCGTCCCCGCCGACGCCATCCACGGTGATTTCGCCAACCTGGCCATCGAAGCCGACGGCGTAGCGCTCGGCCGGGCGCACGTTCAACTCTTCCGGCCCGCCTCCATCCGCCTCCTCTCCGGCATGCAGTTACACTTCGGCTCGCGGACCGGTCTCACTCCAGATCCACCCATCGCCGCCATCGATCCCAAGGGCGGCAATCTGGAAATTGCGGTCCGCAACAACTCGTCGCAGATCCAGACCTACCACCTGGAGCCGGCCGGGCAGGGCTTGGAATTCTTGCCGGCGAGAACCGACCTCAGCATCGGCCCCACCGACGAGCGCCGCGTGGAATTCCGCGTGTTCCCAGCCGAAGGCACGGCTGGCGTGCGCGATTGGATTCTCAAGGCCGCGGGCGGCGCCTCTCTCGCCGTGCCGATGCGCGTGGTGCTGGTCCCGCGCACCGCCGCAGCGGTCTGGACCGCCGACCTGGATGGCGACGGCGCGCCCGAATGGATTTTGGAATCCGCCAAGGTGCGCGCCGTTTTCTCCACCCAGGATGGCGGGCGCTGGATGGAATTCACGTGGAAGGACACTGGGACCAACTTCCTCCCCGAGACCGGAATCTTCGCGCAGGCCGGCCCGGTGGAGGTTCGCCAGAACGGCGATGTGCTGGAGTTCACCGGCAAAGGCTGGAAGCGTACGGTTACGCTCCACGGCGCCACGCTTACGGTGGAGCAATCCAGCGCGCTGCCGCCTGACGTCCTGACCACCGAAAGACGCGGCAACCTCACGCTCACGGTGGAGCGGCCTGCCTCCACGCGCGCAGTCTACGGCTTGAACTGACGCGGTCTTGCACTTCGAGGAGACCGCGCTGCCTGAAAAGCTGTGAAATAGTGCAGTTCGCAGGCGAAAGCGCTTGCGCCACCAGCGGCAAGTCATTTGCATGCAAAGGTAGGGCAGGCGCTTTCGCCTGCCAATTCCGATTCCGGGCGAATATTTCACAGCTTCTTACCGTGCGCGGCAGCCAGCGGTTTCGATACCTGAGTGAACCCATCCGGCCCCCGGTGTGGTATCCAAGAAGGATGGACTACGTTCGCCTTGGCTCGACCGGACTTAAGGTCTCCCGCCTCTGTCTCGGCTGCATGACTTACGGCTCGAAGAAGTGGCGCGACTGGGTGCTGGAGGAGGAGGAAAGCCGGCCCTTCATCCGCCGCGCGCTGGAAGCCGGTATCAACTTCTTCGACACCGCCGACATGTACTCCGACGGCGTGAGCGAAGAGGTGGTCGGCCGCGCGCTACGGGATTTCGCCGCGCGCGACCGCGTCGTCATCGCCACTAAGGTCTTCAACCCGATGGGCGACGACCCCAACCAGCGCGGCCTCTCGCGCAAGCACATCCACCACTCGATCGATGCCAGCCTGCGCCGCCTCGGTACCGATTACGTCGACCTCTACCAGATCCACCGCTTCGATTACGACACGCCGATCGAAGAGACGCTGCGCGCGCTGGACGACGTCGTACGCGCTGGCAAGGCGCTTTACATCGGCGCCTCCAGCATGCACGCCTTTCAGTTCGCCAAAATGCTCGCCGCTAGCGACGCGCACGGACTGGCGCGCTTCGTCAGCATGCAGAATCATTACAATCTGGTCTATCGCGAGGAAGAGCGCGAAATGCTGCCGCTGTGCCGCGAGGAAGGCGTCGGCGTGATCCCCTGGAGCCCGCTGGCACGCGGCTTTCTGACCGGCAATCGGCGCGCGCAGGGCTTCGGCGAGACCACGCGCGCCAGAAGCGACGATTACGCACAGAAAATGTACTATCAGCCAGCCGATTTCGCCGTGGTGGACCGGGTCGGCGAGATCGCCCGGCAGCGCGGCATTCCCAACGCGCAAGTAGCGCTGGCCTGGGTCCTGCAACAGCCCGGCGTGACAGCCCCAATCGTCGGCGCCAGCAAAACGAGGCACCTCGACGACGCGATTGCCGCGCTGGAAGTGAAGCTCGATCCCGTGGAGTTGCAGGCGCTCGGCGAGCCCTACCAGCCGCACGGCGTGCTGGGACATTCGTAACACTACTATCCATCGGTTTCTTCGCGCGTCGTGACGATTTCCATGCGGCCCAGCCCGAAGGGCGAAAGATAGTAGTCCAGTGCGCCAGCACTGGGAGAAAGACGGTCCCGCCTCAGC
>JANYJN010000137.1 GCA_025358475.1 Candidatus Solibacter sp. | reverse complement strand
ACTGGTATCAGAGCCATGACCGCATCATCGCCGGTGAATTCGCCGCCAAGTTCTGGCTGATCGCCGACTCCATCCGGTACCACCGCAGCGACACCTCGCTGGTCAAGATCGTGGTGCCGGTTCGCGGTGGCGATGCCGCTGCCGCCACCCGGACCGCGATAGATTTCGTGAAGGCTGCCTTCTCGCCTCTGGCGCAGCAACTGCCAACGTAAGGCAAAAGAATATGGCCGCGGATGAACGCGGATGAACACGGATAAGCAACCACGCTCAAGCCGTTCGTCCTATTTGTTTATCTGCGTTCATCTGCGTTCATCGGCGGCCAATCCGTTTTCTTGTTGTGCTGACTTTCCTACCTTGGCGTGGGGGATCAGCCGGGGCTGCTTTTTTCCCTCTGGCGCGGCAACTGCCGACGTAACGCAAAGAGAATCTGGCCGCCGATCAACGCCGATGAACACGGATAAGCAACCACGCTCAAGGCAGAGGTTCGCCTTGTTTTGTTTCATCTGCGTTCATCGGCGTTCATCAGCGGCCAATCCGTTTTCTTGTAGCCACATCAGGCCGCCATAGCAGCACAGGTAGCAGCACCAGAAATCCAGCAGGTCGGGAGCCTGCCGGTGTCAGCCAACACCGAGAAGGCGCGGTTTTGCGCAAACAAATTTCGTCTCTATGTTTGATGCGTCTGGCGTCTCAGCGCTGGCTTTACCGCATCCGCCATGGCGGGAAGATCCAGCGAACGGTTGAGAAACGCGGCAATCCGCCCGGCCGCCGCTGCGGGGTCTGCCAGGACTGTGGCGTACTGGATATCGAGCACCCGCACGTTGTCGCGGCGCGCGATCCATCTTTGGACACGCGCCATCTCCCGCCGTAGAGCCGCGGTCAATTCGTCGTCACTAAGCGCCGCGCCCTTGCGACCCAGCCGCTTCAGCATCTCGCGCTGGCTGGCCACCACCTCGCCGAGGTCGCGGCGCATCATCACGATGGCGTAGCGCTCCGTGTCCGGTAGGCGCGGCAACAGCGGCGCGACGATCTTGACCGCCCGGCCTCTTACCTGTGGCAGCCACTTGTCATTCGATGCCAGCTTCGGCGCCAAATCGTGTTCGAAATAGCCGAGTGGGTTGTCCGCGTCGGCGACGCGCCGGTCGTCTGAATATATCGGGACGCCCCCGGCCGCCAACATCTGCATCATCATGGACGTGCCGCTGCGGGGCAGTCCAGAGACGATGGTAACCACGTCGGCGGGTTCGCCCCACGGCTCACCGTTGATCTCGGCGCTGGAAGCTGCCGGCACTTCCGGGACCGGCGGCGGCGCTGTACTTCCTGCCCGACGCTCTTTAGCACGCACTCTCATCTGCTCGCGGAGCACGAACATCCGCAGTCCGTGGGATGTTAGCTTGAACTCGTCCGGCCGCAGGTCGCGGTATAGCACGGTCAAGCCGCGCAAAGCCTCGCGATGACTGGGCGCCTGGTGCAGCGCCAGGTTGAATGCCTGCTCGGCTTCGTCGTACCGGCCCAGCTTCAGCAGAGCCCGGCCGATCAGACTGTGTCCGCGAGGGTTGTAGAAGATTAAGTCAGTGGCGCTCAAGGCAGCCTGCCACATTCCGTCCCAGTCGCCCTCCGCTTCCTTCACCAGCGCGATTCCGGTTAATGCGTCTACCTGGTCCGGGTCCTGCCGCAGGGCCAACTCGAAGGCCGCGAGTGCTCGTGCCGTCGCGCCTGTCTTGAGAAGTGCGTGCCCCAGCCGGATTTGCAGCACCGGCCAGTCCGGCAGCAGTTCGGCCCCGCGCTCCAACTCCGCCACGGCCTCTTCCGGCTTATCTTCCAGCGTCCGCTGGAGTCCTTTCAAGAAGGCGAGGGTCCCCCGGTCCGGATTTGCCAGAGCAAACAGACGCCTGAGCTCATAGCGCTCGGAATCGGTGGCCTTTTCAATATCGACCGTACCATCCGGCCCCTTGTGGCGTTCCAGTTCCTCCGCCGCCGAACTGGCGGATTGCTCCATGTTCGACTCAAGCTTCTGCAGGACCTCGCGCCGTTCGTTTGTGCGCCGCAGCCCCGCCAGGCAGCCCGCCAGCGCAATCCCAAAACGGTGCTCCTGGGGCCAATCGTTCCACAACTCCTTCATCATCCGAGCCGCGTCGTCCAGCAGGCCGCCGTCCGCGTAGGCATTCGCCAGATTGCATCGCAACTCCCGAACCGTCTGCCGCACCGCCAATTCCGCATCGTCCGGAAGCGGTTCGACGTAGCCGAGTTCGATCATCTGCTTCATCGTTTCGGCGGCTTCAACGGTATCGGTCTGCGCATCCGGCGGGTGCCGTCCGCAGTCGCCCGGCACGCCGTCCCAGGAAGGGATCGTCTCCAACTTCGGCGTTTTCCGAAAGGCCGTGACCAGTACTTTTCCGTCCATGTCGCCGCCTGGGGGCAAACCGAAGATACGGAGAATCGTGGGGCACACATCGAGCACGCTGGCGCCGAAGATCCGCTCGCCGCGCAAGATGCCCGGCCCGCCCATTGCCAGGATGCCGAATTGGCGGTGCTCCACGGCCGGCCCCGCCGGTTCCACGGGAATGTTGCGCGGACGGTTGCGGTCTGGGTGGAACCCGTGGTCGCTCATCAGGATCACCGTGGTTTCCTGTCCAGCCAGCGCAAGCAGAGCGCCCAACATCATGTCGTGATAGCGGTAGCCTGCCTCCACCACGCCGCGGTACAACTCGAATTCGCGCTCGTCGATCCAGTCCCGCCGCGGGGGATGATAGCGCATGAAGCCGTGCCCGAAATGATCGATGCCGTCGTAGTAGACGGCCATGAAATCCCACGGCTCCAATTGCATCAGCGCAGTGGCTGCCCCGTGAATGCTGGTGGTCTCGGCGATCACCTTGGCGATGGTTTCCAGCCGGTGGTCGCGATCCTGGTCGATTTCCGCGAACCTTGGGACGAAGGGGCCGATGTGCGTCTCGTCCAACTCGCCGGGATGAAGCCGGAGCTCCGCCAGCGGTTCCGCCAACCGGGCCGGATGGACCGTGCCCGGCGCCATCGGCCAGGGCCGGCCGATCGGCCCGCGCGCCTGCTGGTAGTGGTTGCTGACCATCGCGCCGCGGATCGGCTCCGCCGGATGAGAGGGCCACCACCCCACCACGTTCGAAGTCTTGCCGGCCTGGTGGAGGATGTTCCAGACCGCTTTGGTGGTGCGCGCCAGGTTGGTGATTGGGCGGACGCCGCACCCATCCGGCGTCGGCTCCGTGAAGCCGTGAATCCCGTGCTTGTAGGGCCGCTTGCCGGTGGCGATCGAGGTCCACAACATGGGACTGAGCACCGGGTAAAGCGTGGCGATGTTGCCGCGCACTCCGCCCGCCAGAAAGCCTGCCAGATTGGGCATCTTCCCCTGAGCGAGCAGCGGGTCGATGACGCGCCAGTCGGCCGCGTCCCACCCGATCAACAGGACTCTATTGCTCAGGGGCTTCAGACGGCATCCTGAAGGGTGACTCCGGGCAGGCGGATTGCCTGCCTGGGCAGTGAGAGGGAGGGTTCGGGACTATGCGGTGGCGTTTTGGCGCGACCTTTTGGCACGGATCCCCGCTGCGCCAAGCGCCAGCAGGCCCAGACCCATCGGCAGCATGGTCGCCGGCTCCGGGACCGAGTCTGGCGTCGTAATCGGCGCACCCGACTGATCGTCATACGCCCAGCCGCTGATCGTCATGGTGCCGTTGGCGTATGACGGCTGATTGTCGTACGAAATGTCGAAATATCCGTAGTGATATCCAGTCGAAAGCGATATTGAGGTAAAGCGAACACCCAGAAACCCCTGGACCTTCGTGCCCGGGTCGGCGTTCCAAAAACCGGCGCTAATCCCCGCGATGTCGTTTGTGGTACTCGCACCGACGTTGCCATACCAGGCGCGCGCCGCGTTGATCGCATAGTTGTTGCCCAGCCTGGCCGGATTGTTGTTGGAGCCGGGGAAAACGAATTGTTGACAGGTGCCGCCGGGACAGGCGGCCGCCGGTCCCCGTTGCAGGACGGCCGAGAAGCCGGAGCTGTAAGCAGAAACCTCCGCGAACTGGAAGATCGCACCCAGCCCGCTGCCAAAATCCACCACCTTGGTCTGACCGGGGGCTACATGGATCGGCGTAAACCCAGGTCCGGAAGTGATGACTCCGGCAGTCGCGGGTTCGACTAAGAGCCCGGCTGCGGCCAAGGCGGAATAGTTGAGGGCGCGCTTGGCCCAGCTTCTGCTCGAAGGACGATCAACTACATTCTTCTTCTTGATCCGCATAGTTACCCCTGATAGGAAAATGGACGAATTTTGATTGTGCCTTAGGTCGGAGGTAAGGGCAAGCAATGATTGGGAAATTAAGGCCTGATAGTACTAGTCCGCTGTATGTTTCTACAGAGACGACGGGCCGACTGCGGATTTCAACGACAGGAGGGCTACCTTGGGTGGGTGAATTCGTTGGCGTGGGGGATCAGCCGGAAGTAGACCTCGCTCGGTAGATCGGTGCGCCAGTAGCCTGTATACTGCGCCAGGCCGCAGATGCCCAGGAACAGGACCGCCACGCCCGCCGCCATCGCCCAGGCGGGCACCTTGCGCCCGCGCGGCGCCGCCATCATCAACGCCCCCGCCGCCGGGCACTCC
>JANYJN010000128.1 GCA_025358475.1 Candidatus Solibacter sp. | reverse complement strand
CGGAGATGAGGGGATTCGCTCAGACACCAAGTTTACCCGAGGCACCCGAATGTGCTCTCCCAAGTTCGTCTTCAAAGAATCGAAAAGGTCACCTCCACGATGCTGGCCGGCGGAGAATGAAGCCGGAAGGAGTGCGCACCTCCTCCGGGAACTGGCTCTTCTCGATGGAGCCGTGGCCGATCTTCAGGAACGCATGCGCCGACCTGCAGAGGTGCTGCGAGAAGCGGCCGGGCGGGCAGGCGACGATGACACGCTTGTTCGGAAAGAGTTTCTTCACTGCCTCGATGGGCGCGATGAGATCGCTGTCGGCCGAGATGAGAACTGCTGCGTCGAAGGCGTCCTGAAACGCGTCCTGCAGGAGCTCCACCGCGATATTCACGTCGGTCATCTTCTCACTGTTCGCGTTGTGGACGTGGCCGCAGTTGCGGCACGTGTGCGGGTTGGTCTGGTACTTGCCGAAGTAGATCGACGTGTCGGCGAGAGTGTTGGTCGCATCGATGTACGTCGATTGGCGCTTCGCTTTATCCGGCGGCTGGGCCACCCGGGAGGTGAAGTATTTTGTGCGAGCGAGAATCTGGTCGGGCTTTAGCAGGTTTCGGGACAGAGCCTGCACGTCGAGCCACAGGAAACGCTCCCAGCCCTGGGATTTGAGGCCGAAGTACAGATTGAAGCCGTCGATGTAGGTGATAACCCTCAGCATTGCATGTGTTAGAGAGCATTGACAATCATAGCAGAAGGGCGTAGATTTGATTATGAACAGCCCCGGAGATAGCATCTCCGGGCCGACGACCAGGCCCAAAAGCCTGGCCGTTTCTCTTTAAGGCCATCTTTTCCCGCCCGCCCCGCTACCGTGCCAGAATCGCATGGATTGGAACTCCGTATCTCGGGCACATCGGACAATCGGATTAAGTCCGATGTAGTCCGATATCGGAGGCGAATCGCGACGTATCTGAGAACATTGGCGATCAGCATGACCTGGAACCGGCTCCGTGGGCACTAGCTTCCCTTTTTCAATCTGCGTGCCCAACGACCCCGTCACCTTCGGCGGCGTCCTGGTGGTGCTCGCCCTGGTAGCGATGTTCACTAGTTGTGTTCCGGCACGCAAGGCCACCCGTATCGAGCCCATGGTGGCGTTACGCAGTGAGTAGTTAAAGCTCTCGTCCCCAACCTCAGTGACACCAGAATTTCAAGTTTTTCCGTTGACAACAAAGCGCTCCGCCCGTGGCGCCAGGAACCATAGTTGTATCCTGTGAGTGAAGGCCTTCGCGCCCCGCGGGAGCGTCGCGAATTACCCAGCGCTCGCTCGAAAAGCATGTTTACCAGACGAACCCATTTTCCCGCCCAACCGGAACCAAGCAAACCACTTACGTCCATTCCCGACAAAGCCGTCCGCCACCATGCCGACATTTGAATTCGCTACCGCCGCCCGCATCCTCTTCGGTGAGGGAACCCTCGCCCAGGTCCCCGCCGCCGCCGCGTCCATGGGCCGCCGGGCCCTCCTCGTCACCGGAGCCTCGCCCGACCGTGCCGCCCCGCTCCGCAAGGCACTCCAGTCCGTGGGCGTTTCCACCGTCCCCTTCTCCGTCCCCGGCGAGCCCACGCTCCACCTCATCCGCTCCGCACCCCGCGATTATGATTTCGTCATCGCCTTTGGCGGCGGCAGCCCTCTCGACGCGGCCAAAGCCCTTGCCGCCCTCCTCACCAACCCCGGCGATCCCTTGGACTATCTCGAAGTCATCGGCCTCGGCCATCCACTCGCCAACCCCGCCGCGCCCTGCATCGCCATCCCCACCACCGCCGGTACCGGCAGCGAGGTCACCCGCAACGCCGTCCTCGCTAGCCCCGAGCACCGCGTCAAAGCCAGCCTGCGCAGCCCGTCCATGCTCCCCCGCCTCGCCGTCGTCGATCCCGAACTCACCTACCATCTCCCCCGCTCCGTCACCGCCTACACCGGCCTCGACGCCCTCACCCAGTTGATCGAGCCCTACGTCTCGCTCCGCGCCAACCCCCTGACCGACCAGTTCTGCGTCGAAGGCATGCGCCGAGCCGCCAACGCCCTGCCGCTGGTATGTGCCAACGGCGGCGATCGCACGGCTCGCTGCGATATGGCATGGGCCAGCCTGCTGGGCGGCATGGCGCTGGCCAACGCCGCTCTCGGCGCCGTCCACGGTTTCGCCGCCCCCATCGGCGGCATGTGGACCGCACCCCACGGAGCCGTCTGCGCGGCCCTCCTGCCCCACGCCATGGATGTCAACATCCGTGCCCTCCGCGCC
>JANYJN010000123.1 GCA_025358475.1 Candidatus Solibacter sp. | reverse complement strand
TCCTACTTAATGATCTCGGTTACGGTTCCCGCGCCCACGGTGCGGCCGCCTTCGCGAATCGCGAAGCGCAAACCCTTGTCCATGGCCACCGGGGTGATCAGTTCCACCGTCAAACTCACGTTGTCGCCCGGCATCACCATCTCCGTGCCCTCGGGCAACTGCGCCACTCCCGTCACGTCCGTCGTGCGGAAATAAAACTGCGGCCGGTATCCCTTGAAGAACGGCGTGTGCCGCCCCCCCTCTTCCTTGCTCAATACGTACACTTCACCCTTGAACTGCGTGTGCGGCGTAATCGTCCCCGGCTTCGCAATCACCTGCCCGCGCTCCACGTTGTCTTTTTCCACGCCGCGCAATAGCAAGCCCACGTTGTCCCCGGCGCGCCCTTCGTCCAACAGCTTCTTGAACATTTCCACGCCCGTTACCACCGTCTTGCGCGTGTCCCGGAAGCCGACGATTTCCATTTCCTCGCCAACCTTGCAGATCCCCCGCTCAATGCGTCCCGTCACCACCGTGCCGCGTCCCTGAATCGAGAAGATGTCCTCAATCGGCATGATGAACGGTTTGTCGATCACCCGTTCCGGCATCGGTATGTAGTTGTCCACCGCCTCCATCAGGTCTTCGACCGTCTTCTCCCACTTCGGCTCGCCGTTCAGCGCCCCCAGCGCGCTCACCCGCACTACCGGCAGATCGTCCCCCGGAAACTGGTAGAACGTCAGCAGTTCCCGCATTTCCATCTCCACCAGGTCCAGCAGCTCCGAATCGTCCACCATGTCCACTTTGTTCATGGCTACCACGATGTACGGCACGCCCACCTGCCGCGCCAGCAGAATGTGCTCCCGCGTCTGCGGCATCGGCCCGTCGGTCGCCGCCACCACCACGATGGCGCCATCCATCTGCGCCGCCCCGGTGATCATGTTCTTGATGTAGTCGGCGTGACCCGGGCAATCCACGTGCGCGTAGTGCCGCTTGGTGGTCTCGTATTCCACGTGCGCCACCGCGATCGTGATCCCGCGCGCCTTTTCTTCCGGCGCGTTGTCGATCGAATCGAAGCTCCGGAACTTGTTCTTCGGATTGTGCTTGCCCAGCACCTTCGTGATCGCCGCCGTCAGCGTCGTCTTCCCGTGATCGATATGTCCGATCGTCCCGATATTGATGTGCGGCTTGCTGCGGTCGAATTTTTCCTTAGCCATTTTGTTTCACGCCTTCTCTGTAAGGATTTCGATACAGAAGGAAACCTTAGGAACCTCTGGACGGCAGCTTTTTCCAAAGCCGCCGGCCGCCAGCCAAAAATCTGGAGCCGTTGACCGGGGTTGAACCGGTGACCTCGTCCTTACCAAGGACGCGCTCTACCAACTGAGCTACAACGGCTTATGCCAACCAGGACCGCCCAAACATCGCGACCCTTAAAAACAGTGTACGAAACTTTTTGGTGGACGGGGGAGGATTCGAACCTCCGTAGCTCCAAGGAGCGACAGGTTTACAGCCTGTTGCCATTAACCGCTCGGCCACCCGTCCACGCTGTTCACCCACAATGCTCCCACCCAAAGCGAGACTCACATTGCGGGGAAACTACAAGTCTACTAGGAGAACGGGGTCCACCGCAACTGCACTTTCCCAGTGAGGTTCCGAAACTTGGATTTGCCGCCCTCGGTTCCACTTCAAACTGTTGCTGTCCACGAGACTCTCCCGGCCCCAATTCGAGAAGAACGCTGGCCACAGGCGCGCCGGCCACCGCGCACCCGGCCATCGGACGCCCGCCATTCTGGGCTGATGCAGGTTGGGCTAGTACCCCACCAGTACTTTCGACACTATAGGGTGCTGAATCTATCATTTGGAAGGACTTTTGCGGACGCGTTTTTGATTTAGTACCAACGGACCTTGTGATGCCGGTATTACCCGGTGTACAGTGTTTTTTGCGCCCCAAGTTGCAGACCTGCCCTCTGGGCTGCTACGCGCGTTGTCGACTGGCCGGAGTTAAACACCCAAAAAGCACCAACCGGCCCTCGGGCAGGTCAGTTCGTGGGTCGCCGACAATCGACCCATCGGGACGTTAAGGTCCAAGGGCCCGGCCGCCCCCTATCCTAAGGAACACGAACGATGAAAACAAGAAAAACGAGATTGGATCAAACGGCGTTGGTCGCCGCGCTGTATGCGACCCTCCTCACGTTGCCCGCTATGGGTGGCGTCATCTATGACAGCATTCCCAGCCCGCAACCTCCGAATGTAGCCAGCCTGGGATATGAGGCGACCTCTACGTCGGAGTTCGGCGGTCTTATCAATTTCGCAGGCACGTACCGCGACCTCACTAAAGTGACTGTACTGATGAGCGACTGGGCGCTGGCCTCGACGTACGGCTCCTTGAATCCTACTTGGGAGCATCCACTCACGTTCAATCTGTATAACGTCGATAACACCGGAACGAACCCCGCGCCGGGTTCATTGATCCAATCCGTGACGCAAACATTCGACATACCTTGGCGCCCGGCAGCTAGTACCGGATGCGGGACGGCGTGGATGGCTGCCGACGGGCAGTGCTACAACGGGTTAGCCTTCACGGTCACGTTCGACTTCACGGGAACCACCGTGCCGGACCAGATCATTTATGGTTTGTCATTCAACACAGCGGATTATGGTGCCGTTCCCACCCACACCCCGGGGCCCTACAACTCTCTGAACTTTGGGCTGAATACGGGGGCGCCATCCGTCGGCAGTAATCCATTTCCAGATACAGCGTATTGGAACACAGCATACGCGAGGTTCTACACCGACTTGGGCGCGGGCGGCGTGGGAACATTTCGCCAGGACACCAACTGGAAAGGCCAGAGCGGAGCCGTGAGCTTCGAGACCCCGGAGCCGGCCACCTGCCTGCTGTTTGGGACGGGGCTCTTGTGCGTGGGCTTGGTTCGCCGCCGCCGCCGAATCGAAAACCGTTGACGCAGCCGGCGCGTCGGCGTCGGCTTTTCCGCGAATCGAACTTTGTCAGGGGCCAGGCGGTATCACTTATCCGTCGTGGCCCATGACGCGCGAGCCGTCAGGTGACGGCCGATATCAGCCACGAATCGCGTTTACGCCGCCACTACCCGCCGACGGAACACATGGGCCCCGGCACGCTAGTGAAGTTCAATCGGCCGAGGTTGATTGCGGCGTGCCTCTACCTGCCCCAATTACAACAATGCGGTAAGGATCTACAGCTCGCTGCCGAGGCAATTAGATTTTAATGCAAAGACCGCTCTAACCGTCCTGGTACTCTCATAAGTGTCGCCAGTAGAGGTAACGTTTGCAATGACTCTAACCGGCTCCTGAGGCCCACGTACTAATGCGTCACAGGTACTAACACATCTTGCATTGCCGATTTCCGGGCCGTATAGTAGGTGAGTATTCGCTTTAGTTGAAAACGCCCGCCACTCTGCGCTGCCATACGCGGTGTTGATCGGCCGGAGTCTTAACACACACCACAATTCCGTATTTGGCGCGTAAGCGGCCGCTAAGGGCCGGTTTCAAGATGATATCCAATCCGGAAGGGCGCGGCCCGATTGCATTATAAGGAGGAGTTCTCGAATGAAACACAGGTTTTTCGGAGCACTAACGTTGGCCTTCTGTCTGTTCTTTGCCATAGGGGCAACCGCAGGCACGCTCACTTATGACGCTTCACTCGCGTCGCCGCCCGGTGTCTATTTCGGCTCCGGAAACCAGAACGCAGGCTTCAATGTCTTAAAAGACGGGAATCTCGAGTTGGGCCTGAGTGCGATCATGCGTTTTCTCGGGCCCGCGCCTGAGAGTGGCGACAATTACTACGTTCCTGCCCGATCGACAACGGTGGCTGGCAAGACCGGCCCGGCGTGGGGAATTACCTTCTCCGTGAATACGCGGGCGGATGGTAACAATTCCAGTTTACTTTCCGATTACACGTATATGCTCACAGTTGACGGTTGGCCGCCTTTTAACCCCCTCGGCATCGGGGATAATACATATTACGGGTCGATGGGAAGCGGTGGTAGCACCCTATGGGGCTTTCAGAATTCAGAGCCGTTCTCGGTTAACCCCGCATTCGACGTGACTGCTGTGGACACTTACAGGGTCACCTTGACAGCGACGCAAGGCGTTAATACTTCCGCGGTCACCATCCTTGTCAACGCCCAGGAAACACCTGAGCCGGCCACCCTAGGACTGCTCGGGTCCGCATTGCTCGGCCTCGGCGTGTTTGGCTCGCGCCGTTTTCGTCAAAACAAGTAGTTACTTTGGCCCCGCACACATGCCACCAAGTTAACCTTGGTGGCATGCGCGACAGGTGGCGCCCCGCTACCCCCCGATCGAATACATCGGCCGCGGCGGCGCCACGAATTTCGCCGAGTTGATCTCGTGGCCTTCCCACTTCCCTGCCACGTTGCGCCGCACCAGCGCGGCGATTTCCTCGTCCGTCGCCCCCGAGCGCATCAGACCCTTCACGTCGTCTTCCTCAATCGCAAACAGGCAATAGCGCAGTTTGCCGTCCGCCGTCAGCCGCAGGCGGTTGCAGTTCAAACAGAACGGCCGGCTCACCGACGCGATGAAGCCCACCACCCCACCGCCGTCCTCGTAAACGTACTCCGAAGCGGGCGCGCGGGGGTCGGGATCTTCCACCGGCGCGAGCGGCGAGATCTCGCGCGACAACAGCGCGATCACGTCGTCCGCCAGCAGTACCTTCTTGCGGTCCCACAGATTCTGCGCGTCCAGCGGCATGAACTCGATGTACCGCACCTCGAAGCCGTTCTCCCGCGCATACCGCGCCAGCGGCACGATATCGGGCTCCACCAGGTTCTTCACCGCCACCGCGTTCAGCTTGATTTTGGTGAACCCGATCCGCTTGGCCAGCGCCAGCCCGGAAAGCACGCCGTCCAGTTCGTCGCGCCGCGTAATTTGCAGAAACCGCGCGCGATCCAAGGTATCGATGTGGACGTTCAGCCGCCGCAGTCCCGCCGCATACAGCGCCTCGGCCTGCTCGCCCAGCAGCACCCCATTCGTGGTCAGCGCCAGGTCCTCAATCCCGGGAATCTTCGCCAGCCGCGCAATCAGCACTGCCAGGTCGCGCCGCACCAGCGGCTCTCCGCCGGTCACCCGCAGCTTGCGAATCCCCAGGCCCACCGCGATGCGCACGAAGCGCTCGATCTCTTCGAAATCCAGAATCTCGCGGCGCTCCACGAACTTCACGTCCGTCTCCGGCATGCAGTAGAAACACCGGATATTGCACCGGTCGGTGACGCTGATGCGCAGGTTGTCGTGAACCCGCCCGAAGGAATCCACC
>JANYJN010000024.1 GCA_025358475.1 Candidatus Solibacter sp. | reverse complement strand
CCGCGGGCTGAGCGGCGGCAGCGCCCAATGGCGTGCCGCATTGCTGACAAAAAGCGCCTTGTACCGTGGCGCCACAACTGGTGCAAAAAGCCATAAGGAATCGGGTCCTTCACCCGAGCCACCACTTTACGCCACCCGGGGCAGGGAATCAATGCGCTAGCACAAGTTACTCATGACGCCCAGGGGCGTCTCAAGCGAATCATGAAAATCTGGCAGCCGGTCAGGAAATGGCTGCCGGAGAAGCTGTGAAATAATGCGGTTTGCAGGCGAAAGCGCCTGCGCCACACCGGCACGTCGTTTGCCTGTAAAGGTGGGGCGGGCGCTTTCGACTGCCACTTACTTAAGCCCTAGAGATGGAATACTTCCGAGTTAGTGGGGCGGACCCTCTGGTCCGCGCGGACGTCCTCGTCCCGCTGCCGGCACGCTGGGCCCGCATTCAAACTAAGTGGCATTGGAGTTTTCGCCTGCCAATGCCGCCCGGCACGGACGCCCCGCCATCACTTCATCCGTTCCGCCGCGATCACCGCCTGCCCCAGCGCGATCCCGCCATCGTTGGGCGGCACCTTGCGATGCAGAAAAAGCTCGAACCCAGACGCGCGCAGCGCCCGCGCCACCAGACCCAGCAACCGCATATTCTGAAAGGTGCCGCCGCTCAGGCAGACGCGCCCGATCCCGCTCTCCCGCCGCATGCGCAGGCACATCTCGTGAATCGCGCCCGCCAGCGTATTGTGAAAGCGCGCCGCCACCACCGATGGCGCCGCCCGTTCCTTCACGATGCGTTCCATCATGGCGCGAAAGTCGAGTTCCTCTCCACCGATATCGAACTCGTACCGCTCCTCGCACGACGGCTCCACAATCGCCTCCAGTTCGATGGCCGCCTGGCCTTCGAAATTGACCTCATATCGCAATCCGATCAACGCCGCCACCGCGTCGAACAGGCGCCCGCAGGAGGACGTCATCACCGTATTCGTCCCCGTCGCAATCATCCGCTCCACTGCGCGCAACCGCTGTTCCCCCACGCGTTTCCCCACGCCCGCCAGCCGCCCTACCAAGGGTTCCGCGCCCACATACCCCAGCGCCGACCGCCATGGCTCGCGCACCGCCGCGTCCCCGCCGGCCAGCGGCACGTAGCGCAGATGCGCCTTCCGCGTAAATCCCGCGTAGCTCGCCAGCAGGAACTCGCCGCCCCATATGGCGCCGTCCAAGCCGTATCCCGTTCCGTCCATGGCCACGCCGATGGCTTCACCCGTCAATCCGTTCTCCGCCATGCAACTGGCGATGTGCGCGTGGTGGTGCTGCACGCCGATCTTCTCTAGCCCCGCCAGTCCCAGCGCATACTTCGTACTCAGATAGCCCGGATGCAGATCGTATGCTACGGCGCGCGGCGTTACCCGGAACAGCTTCTGCAAGTTGGCCAGCGTCTCCTCGAAGAACAGCAGCGTCTCGTAGTTCTCCAGATCGCCGATGTGCTGGCTCAGGATGGCGTGCGTCCCCTTGGTCAGGCAGAAGACGTTCTTCAACTGACCGCCGCAGGCCAGCAGCTCCGGCAAATCGCGCCCCACGTCGATCGTTTCGGGAGCGTACCCGCGCGACCGCCGCATCACCCGCTCTTCGCCTTCGAACATACGCACCACCGAATCGTCGGCGCGCATGTAGATGTCGCGGTTGTGAACCAGAGACCAGTCGGCCACCTTACCCAGCCGCTCGCGCGCGTCGTGGTTGTCCACCACTATCGGCTCCTCGCTCAAATTGCCGCTGGTCATCACCAGCGCCCGAAAGCCCGCGCTCCGGAACAGCAGGTGGTGCAGCGGTGTGTATGGCAGCATGACGCCCAGTGCCGGATTCCCCGGAGCGATGCCGCCGCCCAGCCCGCTGCCTTCAAGCCGCGGCAGAACCACGATGGGGTGCCGCGGCCCGCTCAGCGCGCGCGCCGCCCCTTCGTCCACCTGGCAGATCTCGCGCGCCGCCTGCAGATTCCCCACCATCACCGCGAACGGTTTGTCGCTCCGCCGCTTGCGCGCGCGCAGCCGGTCCACCGCGGCTTGGTTGCCCGCATCGCACGCCAGGTGAAATCCACCCAGCCCCTTGATCGCCAGAATCTCCCCGTCCGCCAGCCGCCGTTGAGCCTCGGCGATCTCTCCGGTAACCGAGCTGGCCGCCGCCAAGGACTCCGCCGAGAGCGCCGGACCGCACGCCGGGCACGCGTTCGGTTGCGCGTGGAAGCGCCGGTCGGCGGGGTTTTCGTACTCGGCGCGGCACCGGGCGCACATGGTGAATCCCGCCATCGTGGTGTGCGGCCGGTCGTAAGGAATGTCGCGGATGATGGTGTACCGCGGGCCGCAGTTGGTGCAGTTGGTGAAAGCGTACCCGTACCGGCGGTTGCCCGGATCGGTGCAATCGGCCAGGCACTCGGCACACGTCGCGATGTCCGGCGAGATTAGCGCGAACTTGCCAGTCTCCGCCACACTCGGCCGGATGCGGAATTCGCGTTCGCCAGTGGGG
>JANYJN010000252.1 GCA_025358475.1 Candidatus Solibacter sp. | reverse complement strand
AAGACCGTGGCCGGCCCGCTGATGGTGTTCTCGACTCCATTCAGCACGTCGACCACGCCGGGGATTTTCTTGATGGCGTCCGCCACTTGCGGGGCCCAGGCGTGCAGCAGTTCCGGATCCAGGCTGAAGAGCTTGATGACGACGGGTTCGGGCGCGCTGGTGAGATCGCCGATCATGTCCTGCAGGTTTTGGATGAATTCCACGTCAAGCACCGGTTCCGACTTTTTGATTTTGGCGCGCACGGCGGCGATCACTTCTTCGCCGCTGAGTTTGCGGGCGCGCTTCAGCTTGACGGAGATATCGCCGGTATTGGCTTCGGTCACCTGGGCGAGTCCCAATTGCATGCCGGTGCGGCGCGACGTGCTCTCCACTTCGGGCATCTTGCGCAGAATCTCTTCCACATGGGTGACCACGCGATTGGTCTCTTGCAGCGAAGAGCCGGCGGGCATGATGTAGTCGATGATAAACCCGCCTTCGTCCATGGCCGGCATCAAATCACTGCCTGTGTGGGTGTAGCAGAGATAGCTACCGCCGATGAGGGCGACGGAGAAGACGGCAAGAATCAACGGGTGTTCCAGCGTGGTGCGCAGGGTGCGCTGGTAGATGCGCATCAGCCGGCCGGGCCCGGTGGAGGGGGCGTGGTGTTTCTGATTGCGGATGAAGTAGTGGCTGAGTGTCGGCGTCCAGGTCAGCGCCAGGGCGAGAGAGGTGAGCAAGCTCACGCCCACCGTGACCGCCAGCGCGCGGAAAAAGACGCCGGTCACGCCGGTGATGGAGATCAGGGGGAGGAAGACCACGATCGGGGTGATGGTGGAGCCCACCAGCGGGGCGCGAATTTCACGGATGGCGCTAGAGATGGCTTGGGCGCGCGATTGGCCGCTATCGCGGTGCATCACGATGTTTTCCACCACCACGATGGCGTCGTCGATCACCAGGCCCACGGCGGCGGCGAGGCCACCCAGCGTCATCAGGTTGAAGCTCTGATCCATGGCGCGGAGCACGATGAAGGTAATAGCGATGGTGGCGGGGATCACCAAGCCCGCTACCAGCGACGTGCCCCAATCACGCAGGAAAAGCACCATGATGAGGGAAGCTAGCACCAGGCCGATCAAGATGGCGTCGCGCACGCTCGCGATGGAATCCCTGACGATCTCCGATTGATCGTAGTACGGGCGCAGGTCGATGCCCTTGGGCAGTTCTTTGTGGATCGCCGCGATTTCGGCGCGCACCGCGTCGGCCACCACCACGGTATTGCTGTCCGGCTGCCGGTACACGTTGAGCAGCACGGCGGGCTTGGCGTTAGCGGTGACCACGGTGTAGACCGGCATCACGCTCGGGCCCACCGTGGCCACGTCGCCGATGCGCAGCGGCGCCCCGGCGGGGGTGGTTTTGATAACGATGTCGCCGATTTCGCCGGCCGTGCGCGCCTGGCCGGTGACCAGGCTCAGCACCAACTGGTGATTGGCCTCGATCAGCCCGGGCGAATCGATCATGTTACTGCGGCCGATGGCCTCCAGGATGTTAGGAACGGTGACTCCGCCCTGCACGAGTTTGGCGGGGTCCGGTTGCACTTCGAACTCCGGCACCTGGCCGCCCTGCACGATGATGGAGGAAACGCCGGTCTGCCGGTTGAGGCGGGGCTTGAGTTCGTAGTTGGCCATCTCCCAGAGTTTGGCCTGCGAGAACTTCTCGGACGTCAGGCTATAGCCCATGATGGGGAAGGCCGCGAAAGTCAGGCGGTTCACCGTAATCTTGGCGGTGGCCGGCAGGCTGGATTGGGCGCGCGCCATGGCGGCGTTGACCAGTTCCAGCGTGCGGTACATATCCACCTTCCAGCCAAAGAACAGGTCGACCTCTGCCGTGCCGCGGCTGGTGACACTCCACAGATGATCCAGGCCGGGCACCGTATTGACGGCCTCTTCGATGGGCTTGGTGACCGTGACCAGCATCTGATCGATGGGGAAAACGCCGTTATCGATGCCCACTACGATGCGAGGGAAATTCGTCTCCGGGAAGACCGAGACCGGAATGGAGAGCGCGAGATACGCACCCACGGCGATCAGGGTGAGGATGACGAAGATGATGGGCTTGCCGTGGCGGGCCGTCCAGTGCGGCGCGTCGGGTTGGGTGATCGCGTTGCTCATTTGGATTTCGGCTTAGCCTCGTCCTTCTTCTGATCTTTGCCGGCCGCCGGTTCCGGCGGGGCGTTCTCGTCTTCGTCCGGGGCTGCCTTCACGGTGGTGTCGATCACCTTGACCTTGGCCCTGTCGTCGAGGCCGATGCCGCCCACAATGACCACCTCTTCGCCAGGGCGGACGCCGTTGAGGATCTGCACCTTGTCGCCTTCGCGGACGCCCAGTTTCACGCTCCGGCGGTGCGCGATGTTATCCGCGGTGATCACCAGGCATGCCGTGCCGCCCTCTTCGCCGGGGAGAATCGCCGCGATGGGAATCACGGTGGCGGCCTTGATCACCTCCGTCATGATGGTGACGTGCACGCTGGTGCCGGGCTTGAGTTGTTCGCCGGGGTTCTCGGCCTGCACCCAGACTTGAATGGTGGTGCTGTTGGGGTCTGTGGCCGGGCTGACCACGGTGACTTTGCCCTCCACGGTCTGATTGGTATCCACTTGGGTGATGGTGGCGGGCTGGCCGACTTTCACGGATGCCGACTGGTTCTGCGGAACGTTGGCGCGCGCGACGATCTTGGAGATATCCATCACCGTGACCACGGGGTTGCCGGGCGTGGCCATTTCGCCGGCGTAGAGCGGGCGATCGGCGATGACGCCGGAAATGGGGCTGAGAATCTGTGAGTAACTCACCTGGGCTTGGGAAGATTGCAGATGGCTGCGCGCGGCGTCCACCTGCGCGGCCGCGGTCTTGATCTGTTCCTCCTTGCCCACCGATTGCAGCGCGCGCAAATGCTCCTGCGCGGAAAGCATCGCGCCGTGGGCCTGCGCGTAGGCCACCTGCGCATCGTCCACCAGTTTGCGGGCCAGCGCCCCCTGTTGAAAGAGTTTCTCGCGATTGTCGACCAGCTTTTTGGCGGCCTCCTCGGTCTGTTTAGCGGTATCCAGGTCGGTCTGGGATTTGACGACGGCTTCGGGCACGGTAGCGGAGGTGGTGGAGCGGAGGTTGGCTTCGGTTTGGGCAAGCAGCGCACGGCTTTCGGCGGCACTGGCGGTGATATCGCGACTTTCCAGCACGGCGAGCAACTGGCCCTGCCTGACGTGATCGCCGCGCTGCACCAGGAAGCGCTGTACGGGCGCCGCGATCTTGGGCATCACCCCAGCCTGGTCGCGGGCGAACAGCATGCCATCGCCCGCGACGATGCGGCGGATGGTGTCCTGGGTGACGGCGGTGACCTGGACTGGGGCGGGCGCTTCGGCCTCCTTCTCCGCCTTTTTAGAGCAGGAGGCAAGAAGGAGGAGGGGAATGAGCAGTAGAGGTTTCTGATTCATGGGCTAGAAGGCCCCCGTTAGAGTTTGCAGGGCGGCGAGCGCCAGACGGTAGCGCGCCAACCCGTCGTCGTAAGCGTTGCGCGCGCTGAACAGCGTGGTCTGCGCATCCACCACTTCGAGCACGGTGACTTCGCCCGCCTGGTAGCGCAGCAGGGTGAGCTTGAGACTTTCCTCGGCGAGATCGAGCGAGTGCTTGAGCGAGGCCATCTGGCTGGAAGCGACGTTGGCCTCCAGGTAAAACGAATTCAAATTGGCGAGCAATTGGCGCTGCGTGAAAGTGAGATCGGTGCGGGCCAGTTGGAGCCGGAGTTGGGCCTGCTTCACCTTGCTGCGCGTCGCGCCCCAGTTCCACACCGGAACATTGAGGCTGGCCACCACGTAGTTGCCGATATTGTTCTGGCCGAATTCATTGTGCAGCGCGTATTGACGGGCCTGGATACCGACGAAATAATCCACCGACAGGGTAGGCAGCAGGCCGGCGCGGGCGCTCCTGATGCCGAAGGTTTCCTGGGTGACGTTGAATTGCGCGGCGCGAATTTCCGGGTTGCTCTTCTGGGCCAGCGCTGCAATCTCGGGGAAGGCGGAGAGCGGCATGAGGCGGTCCAGGTCGTCGGCGACGGTGTAGTCCTGGCGGAAGTCGGGGAAGAGGAAGACGGCGAAGCCGATGCGCGCTTTGTCGTAGGCCAGTTGCCCCTCCTGCACGTCGCGCAGGCGCTGGTCCAGGGTGAGTTGCGCTTTGACCACGTCGGAGTGGGCGGCTTCGCCTCCGGCCTCCTGCTTCTGCGTGATGTCCACGAACTGTTGAGCTTCCTGCAGGCTGCGGCGCGCGTTGTTGTAGTGGCGCTGTGCCACCGCCATGCCGTAGAAATTCTGCACCACGACGGCGGTGAGGCCGCGCGCCGCGATATCCACTTTGGCGCGCGCAATGGCTTCGGCGGCGATGGCCATCTGATAATCCGCCCGTTTGCCGGGCGCGTAGACATCGGCGTGCACGTTGGCCAGATTGGTGTAAAGGCGCGGGCCGTCGTTGGTCACGAAAGTGAGGCTGTTATCTGGGCCGTTGGTTTGTGTGTAGCTGAAACCGTTCTGCCAGTTGACGCTAGGCAGGAGCGCGGCTTTGGCCTGCACCTTATCTTCGCGCGCGATGCGGGCGAAGATATCGGCGGAGAGCAGTTGTTGGCTGTTGGCCTTGGCGCGCTCCATGGCCTCCTGCAAGGTCAGGGTAAGCGCGGGTGTGGGAGTCTGGGCGAATGCGCCACAGCGCAGGGCCAGGGCGAGGCCCAGTATCGGCAGTATGCGCGGCATCGGGAGTTTCAAGTATAGTATCCCGCGGATGAACGGACGATGAATCTTTTGGGAGAGGATCTGGGGCGGCGACTGCGCGGGCAAGTGACCTTCGGCAGTGGGGAATGGTCAGTTCATTCAAAGGAACGGCGTGTCAAGAGAGTAATCTCCTGGAACTGGACTGTCTGTCGCTGAGCTGCCCTGCCCTCACCCCTGCGACGGCCTTCGTGGTGCCGGTACATTTGTGTCTGCGCTGGCTTGTGATGATTCATACAATATGCTATTCAGATATGATTACCTGTTTTTTGGTTGATAGATGGATTCCAACGCTAGGCTGACTGCGAATCCTCCACCGCGAGAGTGAATAGTCTCACGGGACGGTTTTGGAAATTCTGACCAGCAGGATCGTGAGCTATGAAGACGCGAATCGGCGACGTCGTTAGAATCACTTGTCCACACAGCAAATATGACGGAGTCATTGGCGAGGTGTTCGACATTCAAGACTCCAGTGAGTACGCGATGGTCGACATGCCATGTGGCACCGAAATTCGCATCGAGCGTATCCGCGAAAACACGATACTGTGTTAAATGCGCCAGAGCGACAAGACCAGAAAAACGCCGATCTCTCGTTGGCCGAAGGGTGATCCGCAGTGGTTCCCACTGCGTTGGCTCACGGTCGCGCAGTCAACACAAGCGATCTTGGACGGGTGTGCGACGTAGAAGTGGAGATCAAGCCGCCGGGCGGCGCGCCTCCCAGTAGTCCTCGAAGCGGTTGTTGAGGTGGCAGCATCGCAGGGCGATGATGGCGTTGGCTCCGCGGACCGTCCAGAACATGCCGGACT
>JANYJN010000762.1 GCA_025358475.1 Candidatus Solibacter sp. | reverse complement strand
GCGGACCAAAGGCTTTCCGGTATACCTATCATCGTAGTCAGCGCCGATACCGACCCGGCAACTCCGCAGCGGATCGCGGCGTTGGGGGTGGAGGCGTTCTTCCCAAAACCATTTTCGCCGGCGTTGGTGCGCCGTAAACTGGAGCAAATTCTCGATGGCAGCACGCACTAGTACAGTGACCGCGAGATTCGGTACTACCGCAAAACCCCTCCCTGACGGTCGGGGCTCCGATCGGAGACCCGAGCGTGAGGGAGCGGTTGCGCCGCTGAGACTCCGGGTTGACAGACGCACGCGTCCGTCCCACCCTGGGACACACGGCCTGGCGTGCTTTGTGGCGCAGGCGCTGCCGCTTGCCAACCGAATGTTTCGCGGCTTCTCAGGGAGCGGTGTCTGGGTGGGAGCGCGAACCTCGATTATTTGCATGGCGCTGTGCCTGGCGCCGGTGACTTTGTGCGCGCAGACGGAGCCGGACCTGGCGAAAATCCTGGAGCGGCTGGACCGTCTGGAAGCTGAAAACCGCGCCCTCGCCGAGCAGGTACGCGCGTTACAGGCGCAGTTGGGAACGGCCGCGCCGCCGCCACCCACGACGGAGGAGCGGCTCGACATTCAGGAGCGGCGCATCGAAGAGCAGGCGCAGACCAAAGTGGAAGCGTCGCAGAAGTTCCCGATTCGGCTGACGGGGATGGCGTTGTTCAATGCCTTCGCGAACTCCAAGCAGAGCGGCGGGTCGGATTACCCGGTGACCGCGGCGCCCACTGGCGCGAGGCACTCCGGGGCCACCGTGCGCCAGACCATCGTGGGCCTGGAATTCGGCGCGCCACAGGCCATCTGGGGCGGCAAGGTGAGTGGGTCGGTCTACATGGACTTCTTTGCCGGGGGGACGCTGCTGGAGATGCGCCTGCGCACTGCCTCCATCGGAATCGCGTGGCGGGATCGCCGTGTGGTAGCCGGCTATGAGAAGCCCATTTTCAACCCGCGCGAGCCGAGTTCGCTGGCGCAGGTGGGGATTTCTCCCCTTACCGGCGCGGGGAATTTGTGGTTGTGGCTGCCGCAGGTGCGCTTCGAACAGGAGTTCCACCTGGACCCGTCCACCGGGGTGATCGCGCAAGTTGGCGCCGTGCAGACGCGCGAGATTGGACCGTACGTGGGGACCGCCACGACGGAAGCGGCGCGCCCCGGGGCGGAAGGCCGGCTCAACTTCTACCACAAGCTGGACGACCGGCGGCGGATGGAGATCGCGGCGGGATTCCACACCAGCACGACGCATGCGGGCGGCCGCTCCATCCCCTCCACTCTCTTCGCGATGGACTGGTTTCTCAATCCGTGGAGAGCGGTGGAGTTCAGCGGAGCGTTCTATGCCGGGGAGAACGTGGCGCACCTGGGCAGCGGGACGCGCCAGGGGTTCGCGGTCTATAAGGGCTACGGGGACGCGGTGGAGAGCCGGGGCGGCTGGGGACAACTGACACTGCACGCGCTGCCACGCCTGGATTTCCATCTCTTCACCGGGCAGGTGGACGATGCCAACCACGATCTGGTGGCGGGCGGGATCGGCAAGAACCTGCTATTCGGCGGCAACGCCTTCTTCCGCCTGGCGCCGAATGTCCTGATGGGCATCGAAGCTTCGCAGGTGCGGACCATGTATCTGGGACAGGGAGTGCGAATCAATAATCACTATGATCTGGCGCTGGCTTATCTGTTTTAGCGTGGGCCTGGGGGTGGCGCTCGGCGCGCTTGTCACCGGTAAGGTGGAGCTGAGCAATTCCAGGAATCTCGCGGTGCGCAAGCATAAGGACTACACAGGCGTGGTGCTGTGGCTGGAGCCGGTGGACCGCCCCGCCCCTACGTTACCGCCCAAGCGCGTGGAGATGCTGCAAAAGGACAAGGCGTTCCAGCCGCACGTGGTGGCGATCTCGCTGGGCAGCACGGTGGACCTGCCGAATCTCGATCTGATTTTCCATAACGCGTTTTCGAATTTTAGCGGCCAGCCGTTTGACGTCGGGCTGTATGCGCCGCGCACCTCGAAGAGCGTGACGTTCCGGCACGCCGGCATCGTGCGCGTCTTCTGCAACATTCATGCCACGATGAGCGCGATTATCGCGGTGTTGAACACCCCGTGGTACGCGGTGACACTGGCAACCGGGCAGTACGCCATCGCCGGAGTGCCGCCGGGCGAGTACCAGTTGCGCATGTTTCACGAGCGCGCGCTGCCTGAAAACTTGAAGTTTCTGGAGCGCCGCATTACGGTGCCGGAGAGCGGTCTGGCCCTGCCGCTGATCTCCATTTCGGAAACGGGGTTCATTCCGGCGCCGCATCTCAACAAATACGACAAGGACTATCCGCCAGCGGGCAACGACGGCACCTATCCGGGAGCGCCCAAGCAATGAATTTGCGATTCTCGCGCTTGTCGCTGTTGACCAAGATCATGCTCTCCACGTCGGTGGCGATCACGGTGTTGTTCGCCATCGCGGGGCAGATCGTGCTGCGCAATGTCACCAAGAGCATGTCGGATAGCCTGGAGGCGGAGGTGCAGGGCAGCTTCCACGCCTATGCATCGCTATGGGAAACGCGCACCGAACTGTTGAACTCCGTGAGCCGCCTGCTGGCCGGCATGCCGGATGTGCGGGCGGCGTTCAGTACAGGCGACCAGGCCACCATCCGCGACAGCGCGAGCGAGTTGTGGTCGCGGATTTCCACTTCCGCCGGACTCTTCCTGGTGACCGACCCGCGGGGCAAGGTGATAGCCTCGCTGGGCGGGGTGCCGGCGCCCTCGCTGCGTAAGAACCTGGATCTGGTGCAGTCCGCCGAAGCGCGATTCCCGCAGCAATCGTCGGGCTTCTTTCTGGAGGCGGGCGAGCTGTACCATCTCTCGGTGACGCCGGTTTACGTGCAGTCTGGGGCCGGGCAGGATCTGCTGAATGTCCTGGTTGCGGGCGAACGGGTGGACGCCATTGTGGCGGAGCGTTTGAAGGAGGCCACCAATAGCGAATTTTTGTTCCTGGCGCCGTCGGGGGTCATCGCTTCCACCTTGAACGCGCGCGCCACGGCGGCGGTGATGGCGGACTTGGCGGGGAAGAGCGGTAACCACAAGGTGAGCGATGGCGTGGTGGAATACGCGCGTTTTGAGACGCCGCTGGCAGACATCACGGGCCGCCCGGTAGGCAAGATCTGCATTCTGCGTTCCTTCGAGGGGGCGCAGCTGCGGATCGCCAGCCTGTACCGCAATATCCTGCTGCTATGGCTCTGCGCCATGACGGTGGGGTTCGCGCTCACCTACCTGCTGGCGCGGCGCATAGTGGAGCCGTTGGAGCAGTTGGACCGGGCGGCGGCGGAGGTGGCGCGGCAGAACTACGCGATTGAAGTGCCGGTGCGCGGGGAAGACGAGTTGGGGCGGCTGGCGCGCACGTTCAACACCATGTGCGCCAGCATTCGTCAGGCGCGCGAGGATCTGATCCGGCAGGAGCGGATTTCCACCATCGGGCGGCTTTCGGGATCCATCGTGCATGATCTGCGCAACCCCCTGGCGGCGATTTACGGAGGGGCGGAGATGCTGGTGGATGCGGATCTTCCGCCGGCGCACGTGAAGCGGTTGGCCGCCAATATTTACCGCGCGTCGCGGCGCATGCAGGAACTGTTGCAGGATCTGCTCAACGTATCGCGCGGGAAGCACAGCCAGCCGGAGGTGTGCCGGTTGCGCGAAGTGGCTCTGGCGGCGTGCGAAGAACTGGCCGCGGCGGCGGAGCAGCAGGGAGTCGTGCTGGCCCTGGAAATCCCCGGGGAGATGGAAGTGCCGCTGGAGCGGAGCCGGGTGGAGCGCGTGTTCGCCAACCTGATCGGCAATGCGCTGGAGGCGATGTCGGGCCCCGGCGAGGTGCGCATCACGGCGGAGACGGAGGATGGGGCGGCGGTGGTGCACGTGGAAGACACGGGCCCGGGGATCGCGCCGGAGATTCGCGCCCGGTTGTTCGAACCCTTCGTGAGCGCGGGCAAGCGCAACGGGCTGGGGTTGGGCCTGGCGCTATCGCGGCAGACGGTGCTGGATCACGGCGGCGATATGTGGGTGGACTCCGCCACGGGCCGGGGTGCGCGATTCAGCTTCCGGCTGCCCGGGGCGCGCGTCGCGCAGGGGGTGGCGGTGGGAGAGGCGCGGGGATAAAGCTATTCTGGCGGCTAGTGGCCTGCCCAGCCCGTCGCCACGGTAGAATCGTAGATACGCGGGCGCGTAGCTCAGGTGGATAGAGCATCAGCCTTCTAAGCTGAGGGTCGCTGGTTCGAGTCCAGCCGCGCCTACCAATATTCAATAGTTTGAGACTTCAGAGTGCCTCTGTCCGCCGTCTTGCGGTCACAGTGCCCGGCACAGCCCCTTGGACTTGCAGATGGTACAGATGACGTGAAGCTTCTTGTTGTCATTCGTCTTTGCTTTGCACATCGTCATGCCGCCTTCTGCCGCGAGCAACTGCGGCAGATTTTCGGAATTGCTAATGCCACGCACAACACGGGGCTCTTTTCAGCCTCGCGGCCATTCTTCACTTTGGCTTTTCCTTACGGAGCAGAAGACCCCGACTACCTCAGCCTCAAGCTCCGCAAGGTCACCCATGTTGCCGCCGGCTGATATTCAGATTTCTACGCTTCCACGTGATCGGTAACACGACGGTTCAGTACACGATCTTCAATCTCCGCAAGTGATAAAATCGAACCCATGTTCACCATCCGCGGCGCCCAAATGGCGGCCCTTGCCGTCCCCGGCGAAGTCCGAACCGAAGACCGTGCACTCCGTCATCTTCGAAACTGCATACCCGAAGTCTGCGCCGCTCTCAGCGAATCGGCACTGCGCGAAATTGTGCTTTGGGGACGCAGGCGGTCACGCCAGTACGGCATCGAACGCGAGGTTGATTTCTTCCGCTACCTCAATCTCATGTTCATGTTTGGATACGAGTTCGACACCGCGCCTCGATTTCCATGGGCCTCGCGGACACTGAATGCAAAAGGCCATCCCGGCTCGCGGGTCGATCTGCTGATGGACCATGCCATGCTCTTCTGTTCGCAAGCCGCCGTGGGCCGGGCCCAATGAATCCTGGCGGAGAGGGCCCGCCGCAGGGGGCGACGGTTGAACCCAGCGCCTCGAAGCTCGGGGAGATGAATGCGTCTGCCGCCCAGAATGCGTCGCCGGAAGTAAAGGGCGTGTTGCCTTGCGAGAAGAAGAGTTGGTTCGCGATCCGAGTGGTCGACGACAAGGATGCGATAATCGAAGGCCTGACGCTCAAGTTGAAAATCCCCGATCTCGGGGACACGGACCGTCTTACATCGAAGGGAGTCGATCCGATCAAGATCGAGGCGCTCACCCCGGGCGGCAAGGGAGACGTGAAGTTCATCGATTGCGGAGAAGTAGTCTGGGAAGCGATCGCTGACATCACGTAGCCAGTTGGAGGTCTGAGTTTCTTATGCCACGAGCCTTCAAGCCAAGTAGCGAAGCGACCTCATACACCCCTCTAGCGGACGAGACGTTCGGCGACATCGTCAAAACGAAGTGCGACGTCGAGGACCCTCCTATCACGCTCGAGGAAGTCGCTTTGTTCAATTGGGGCACCAAAGAGTCGAAAGAAATTGTGCGCGCGCTGGTTGAGCTGGTGGGATGTAAAGAAGTCGACAACGATCCCGCGAAGTGCAAAATAGATCCCGCCCGCGGCCCTGGCGGGGGCAAGATCCTGCTTCCGAAACTTTGGAAACAAGATGCACTTCCGTACGAAGTGATCCATACGCTGAAGGTGAAGAGGTCCCTGCCGGCGACGGCGATTTCGATCACCAGTCTGGATAAGTGGTTCCTTCCTGCCGACGAAACTTGCGAGGTCACTTACGCACTAGAGGGGCTCCACAGCCGCGCCCTGAAGGTCGACATGGAGGTCTACGCGAGCAACTACGCCAAGGCAACCGCGACCAACAGCGGCGAGTTCGTCACCTACGCCTACACCGATATTCCCGATACTCCGATCCTCAAAAAGTCCGTGAGCGCGGACGCTGCCGAGCGCTCGACCGGATCCGAGAACTCGTGGAAAGGGGAGAGCGAAGCCGCGGAGGGCATCCTCAAGCCCAGGGGAACGGCGAAACGATACATCAGCGCCGCCTCGTCGCCGTATTCGGTCAGCCTTCGCTATTACAAGAAGGACGAACACAAGAAGGCCGTCCTGCGCCTCGAGTCATTCTGGCCCCGCTGGGCCAACATGCCGCGCGCCCTCGTCGAGGATTCCCTCAAGTTCAAATGGACTCTCAAGGATTGCCCCGGCGGCATGAATGGTCAGTTCCAGATTTTCGACAAGGAGGGCAAGATCGTTTGGCGCCAGGCGCTCACGCCCGCCGAGTGCGGCAATGGCGACCACGTACACAATTGGGCCGAGGGCAAGCCGTTGGTCACGGAAGCGAAGATGCCCTACCGCGTGCAGATTCAGGTCCACACGAACAAGGACACCGATCCTGGGATGGGCCTCGCCGCAATGCACACCGAGGTCCGGCTGCTGGCTCATCCGGAAATCGGAACGCACGGCGCCGACCACGAGCAGGAGCCGCAGGTTCTCACGTTTGCCATGGCTCCCTTCTATTCCGGAACCGCGCCCGCTGAAGACTCGGCAAAAGGCCGGAAGTTGCGCCTTGCCAAAGCCGGCTATCATCCCGGACCCGTCGAGGACGGCGAGGCTCAACTTCCATACGTGCAGGCCGTGAAGGAATTCCAGCGCGATCATGCCAAGGAAGGGATAATCCGTCTGCTGAAATCCCCGGAACGTCTGAAGGCGGACGGCGTGATCGACGACGATACCAAGACCCTGATCGCGGCCCAGGACGCGGGGCGGCGTCCGCCGTTCGCAACAGACGCCCGCGTCGACGTCAAGGTCGAAGGCACACTGAATACCTCGCTGAACACGAAAGCCACGCAAATCATCGCGTGGGTGGATGACCGGAACAGCTACACGAAGACGGACGCCGCCTATAACGCGTACCTGCTGCCCAATATGGGCGTCGAGAACTATCACGGCGACATGAACCTGCTCGGCGATGGCAAAGTGACGAACGATCAGGCATCGATTTGCCGGCCCTGGATTCCGCTCGAAGCGGCAATCCCTCTGATGAAGAAGGCGGACAGCCTGCAGGACGCGAATCCCGCGATTCCCAAGGTCACCGATTCCATGCGCAACGCGACCGGTCCGATTCGCGTCGACTGGACGTTCCGCGATCTCGAGCCGGAATACAAAGTGGACACGGGCGAGTATCTGGCTAGCCGCGTACGCTCGCTCCGCTACCTCACGACCGCTATCAACGACATGAAGGGCGCGCACAACGGAAAGGATGCGTTCAACCTCACAAACGCGCTCGGAGGTATCCGCGACGCCGATTACTATGAGTCGCCCTACGGCGTCGACGACGAAAGTCTCATGCCTTGGAAGGCCGAGGCGGATGGCGGCATCAGCGCCGTCTGCTCAGTTGCGCACGACGATCTCGGGCAAGACGCGGACCGGCTGTATGCCGACCGCCGCGGCAAAGCGGGAGTCTATTTTCATCCTTCGATCATTGGAGGAGACGGATATCAGTGCCGGGCGCAAGTGAGCTTCCGCGATCTGCCGGGCGGAGCGACGCATCCGAACTGGAAGGTTCTGCGCGACCGCTATGAGCAGACGACCCTGCCGCAGGCGCACACCGCACCGATCCGGTTGTGGCGCAAAGATTCCTATCGCGCTCACATCAAGTGGACGAGTACGGCGGGCCATTGGGGTGCCTACGATGTCCAGAACATGAAGTTCTACGAGCCCGGCATGGTGCATTTCGTCTATGAGAAAGACGACAACAATACCTTTCAGATCAGTGACTTTTACGGGTTCTTCAGCCGCGGTGTCTACCGCGACCTGATATCGGCCTTCGTCGCCGGTGGCTTGGGCGCGGATCCGAAAACGAATCGGTATCTCCCCGCCAGCGAGATTGCGGTGAGCGATGACACGATCTGGCCCTGGTCCACCGCCAAACATCTGGGCGTGCAAGGCGTTCCGGCCGCCGGGACAAATTCGGTGGACTATAATGATGTCTACCTCGACCAGATCCTCAATGACACCTGGCGCAGATTCCGCGAGCCTCTCGTGTATGATCTGCTCGCCAAACTGGAACGCGACAAGGGATTTCTCCGTGGGCATCTGATCGCCGAATTCCTCGCTTCGCCTCGATACTGGGTTGAGACATACTATTGCAGCGTCTGCGATACCGACCAGACTCTGATCGAGCGAGAGGCCACCGGCGGCAGCGGACTCGAGGAGCCGTGCCGCGTGGGCGCGTGCGCCGGAGTCCTGCACTCGAGCATCATCGAAGATTACACCTGCGACAAATGCAACACTCAACTTACGGGTCAGTCGATCAGCCTCAAGCTGGCCGGCACCGCCTGCAAGACGCCATGCACAGGAACCATGACGGCGGCGCCGCCGGTGGTGGCGGGATGGTTCAGACGGACTCTGATCGACTCAAATGCCGTGAACACGACTTACACGTGCAACGTTTGTGGGCGTCAGGATGTGGTGGTCGAGACAAACGCTACGACCGGTAACAGGGCGGGAACCGTCTGTGGGAAAGTATGCCCGCGGGGCGGCAAAATGAGTGCCGATGGCGGTTCCCGAACCGCGCAGGACATCGAAGGACCAACGGCCAAGCTGGGTCTGCCGTCCTGGGGCGGAGCTCTGGGGGGGCTCTTCCTCGACACCGCCGAAGGACCTCGCACCTATTGGGCGCATGAAATCGGCCATCACAAGCACCTGACGCACGCGGGCGACGTAATCGCCGGCTCCAATATTCCTCAGCACGACCAGGCGGCGAACACAGTCGACGGAGCAGTCTCCAGCGATGCGCGCCCGAAAGCCCGACAATGGGATCGGGACTGTATCATGAGCTACGTCAATACGGAAACCGGGAATGACCGGGCATACTTCTGCGGTAAATGCCTGCTGAAGCTTCGCGGATGGAAGGTGGAGGGCCTCGGCGATCCCGCCGGCAATTTGACGGGACCATAAGGTGGATACTCGCGATGAGATCAAGCGTAAAGCGGGCGATGGCGCTTTCACCGGCCCCGGCGGCGGCGGTCCTTATTCTTGCCGCATCCCTGTGGCCGGCCGGATGGCCAGCTCGTTTGAGGGCCGCGCCGCCACCGCCGCCGCAATCTCCAGCACCTGGGAGGACGAACAAAATGACCGAAGCCGTGATCGCAACTTTCCCCACTGAGCCGGCCGCGCTGTCCGGGCAATCGCTGATGGTCCGCACGGTATTTGACAATCGGGGCGCCGGCCCGATTGATGTCCCCAGCAGGCGTGGGAGGTCGCAGTTCACCTATTTTCTCCGGTCTCAGAAGGTGGGTGGCGCCGAGTATGGTTTGTCCGCAAGCATTGCGTTCGATCGCCGCTCTCCCGATCGTGTTGGAAGTCCGCGGCCCCAGACCGAGGTCCTCAACGGGGGCGGTAAGTTCGAGCGGCTGGAAGACATCGCGGACTTCTGGGACGAGGGTTTCGAGCCGGGAAAATACTGGCTGACGGTGCAATATGACGCCGGTGGTCTGGTATCGCCCAAGTCCGCCGTAACGATCCTTCCGTTGGACGTTGAAAGCTTCTCGAGCTTCAGCACCGATGGTCGCCTTTCGAGCGTCCTCGCGCACCATCGCAATGATGGCCGGATCACGCTGCTGCAACGCGAGTCCCGTGTTCGTGATCCTCGAGAAGGCGTGTTCCTCGTCCGCCAACTGTTGCCGGCGGAAGGCGGTCCAGTGAGTGTGGCCACCGCGATCGACGTCGTCCCCGCCGGCAGCGGCCGTTGGTACGCCTGGAGCCGCGACGGCAGACTCACCGCCAGCAACGGCTGGGGCGACAAGGTGCTGTTGACCAGCCAGCCGGTTCCAGCCGATGGCGTATTGTTGAGTCCTGGATTTCAGATCGCCGTCGGCACCGGTCTATTCGGAACAGTTTCCACGGCGGGCCGCCTCCAGACCTATCTCGCCACGCGCGACGGATTGAAGAAGCACTGGAGCGCGGATCTCGGCAGCGCTGGCGCCGGGCGGATTCTCTGGAACGCCCAGCCAGACGGCTCGATCGTCGTGGCGTGGGAAGAATCCGGAGGCCGGGTAGTGCGGCGATCGTTCGGAGCCGATGGCCACCCGCGCGAAAGCGCACCGCAGACGGTGACGCCGGGGCGTCCTCTTTCCTGGGGTTTGCCAGTGGCTGGTGCGCCCACAGTCTGGGCGATGGCCGCCGACGGATCCGAAGTTGTTCTGGCTCGCATTGGGCTTGGTGGCGATCGTTCAATGACGCGCCTTCCGGCCCTGGATGGCGCGGCTGGATGGGATTTCCATGACGCCGATCAGGGCGCTTCGCCCATCGTGGCCGCTATTGCAGGCGAAAAGCTCTACAGCAAGCGGTTGGACGCTCCTGCGTGGCGCGTCGTCCCGGGCCGGGTCTTCCGGCAGGCTTTGGGGATGCACGTCGTGTCGCTAGACGACCGCGACATGTGGGCGGAGTGGATTGAGCCCGGCTTCGGAGCCCGCCGCGCGAAGCTTCAATGAAAAATACTGGATGGGGTTTGACACCCCGTTCTTCGTTGTGAATGCTCGGAGAAAATGAAGCTCCTGAATCTCGAGTTTTTTGCGCCTACGCCTCACGAGGGGCGCGGCCTAAAGCGCCAAGGATTTCACGATTCCCTTGACTTCGTCGATGGTCACGAGATGGTTGCCCGCCACACCGCGAAAGCGCTGTTGAATACCGCTGGGCCAGCGCACTTCTATGTCGACCGTCGCTACCGCGCCCAACCCGAAGTGCAATCGCGGGTCGTTCACAGACAGGAAGCCGGATTGGGCAATCACCTCCTGCGCCTGCACCTTGCCGCCGTATGTCACCACCACCCGCGCACCAATCGCGCTCCGGTTCGACTTCACACCGAGTAACTTCACCTTGATCCAGTAGTTACTTCCCTTGACATCGTTGCGCAGCAGCGAGGGCGGCTCATTCAGGTTTACGATCAGGATGTCGATGTCGCCGTCGTTGTCGAAATCGCCGAACGCGCAGCCGCGGCTGCAGTGAACATCGCTGACCCCCGGGCCTCCCTCGTCGATCAACTCCTCGAACTTAGCTCCGCCCAGGTTGCGGAATAACACCCGCGGCGTATGATGCGGGTACTGGGGCAGTTTCTTCTCCACCTCGGGATAGACGCTGCCGGTAACCCAGAACAGATCCGGTTCGCCATTGTTATCGAAGTCCTGTATCCCCGCTCCCCAACTCACATACCGGGTCTCGACGCCCAGTCCGGACCGGATTGTCACATCCTCGAAGCCCTGCTTCCCCCGGTTGGCGTATAGCGCCGGAGTATCTTCGGTGAAGTGCGTCTTCAGGATGTCAAGCCGCCCATCCAGGTTGAAATCGCCAATGCCCAGGCCCATCCCAGCCTGCTCCTGACCGTCTTCATTGAGTGCTACGCCCAAGCCCAAGCCTTCTTCGGTGAACTTCCCATGCCGGTCGTACTTAAACAGAAGACTCGGCGTCGAGTCGCAGGCGACGTAGATCTCCGGCCAGCCGTCATCGTCGAAATCCGCCGCCACCACCGTAAGGCCGTAGGACCCGGTTGCCTTCGAGATATCGGAGCTGACACTAATATCAGTGAAGCTTCCGTTGCCGTTGTTCTTATAGAGACAATGCGTCTCCGGCGGCAGCCCGCGCGGACCGCAGTTAATCGGCACGCCCTTGAAGTTACAATTGTTATCTATCCCAGCCGCCGGAATTCGCTTCGGATCGAACCGCAAATAGTTGGAGACGAACAGGTCCAGATTGCCGTCGCGATCGAAGTCCACCCACGTGCAGCCCGCCCCCCAGCGGTTCCCCTTGTGCAGTAGCCCCGCCTCTCGCGTCACATCGGTGAAGGTTCCATCACCATTATTCCGGTAGAGGCAGTTCTGCGGCCAGCCGGTGAGGAAGATATCTTCGTAACCGTCGTTGTTATAGTCGCCCACCGTCACGCCGCTGAACCAACCCGCGCGCCGGAGACCCGCCGTAACTGTAACATCGGTGAACGTTCCGTCCCGATTGTTCTTATACAGCCGGTTGGTGGCGCCCTCGGGCGCACCCTCCCAGCGCGAACCGGTCAACAGCAGAATATCCAGCCATCCGTCGTTGTCGAAATCGAGGAACGCCGCCCCGCAGCCGATCGCCTCCAGGATGTAGGCGTTCGTGCCCACGCCGCCATAGATCACCGGCGCCTTGAGCCCCGCCTGGGCCGCCACATCGGTGAAATGCGCGTTGAATGGCAGTCCGGAAAACTTACCACGCGGTTTGGCGGTGAGACCGCGAGACGCCATCTGTCCGTAAACGGGAAGCGCCGAGGCCAGCAACACTTCGATGAGCTTTCTGCGGTCTAGCGATTTCATTTTAGTAGGGTGCACCATGCCGGTGCTTGAAATCATGTTGACAGAGCCAATTCAACATTGTCAAAACCTCCCCAGAATCCCGGTCGGCCCTGTCTGGATCCCTTCGGCCACGGGGAAACAAGAAAAAGAGTACTGCCGACACCCCCCCATTGCCGCGTCTCGATTGTCAGTGTCTAATGGTGGTGTGGACCCCCTGGGTCCCACGGCCGGATACTCGTCCGGCAGTCGACGATCGACCCGGCTCAGGAGAATTGCACAGCGACCATGGCGTCAACGCCTCCCATTACGGACCGTGAAGGTGGGCTCTGTAGTCTCGGAAGCGCATCTGGCGAGCTGATCGCGCTCGACCGGCAGCGCCGCCTGATGGCCCTGATCGAGGGCTATTTTGAGGAGTTCCGGCGCCCCGTCTACGTTTACGTTTTTAGCATGTGCCGATGTCCCGGACGCGCCGAAGAGATCACCCAGGACGCGTTCCTCCGCCTGCATGTGGCAATGGGCCGCGGCGAACAGATCTCGAGCGTGCGAAGCTGGGTGTTCCGCGTCGCGCACAACCTGGCCATCAATGAAGGAAAGAAGCACCGGTTCGAGGTGACGAACTCGATCGACGGCGAAGAATCGGCGTCGCCGTCGGATCTGTTGCCCAACCCGGAAGAGCGCGTCTTGAGCGAGGAGCGGAGCACGCGCTTCCGCCAGGGGCTCTCCACACTGACCAATCATCAGCGGCAGTGCATGCAGTTGCGGGCGGAAGGTTTCCAGACACAGCAGATTGCGGATATCTTGCAAATCTCCAGGAGTGGGGTAGTGGACACGTTGCAGCGGGCGATGAAGCGCCTCCGGAAGGTCATGGTATGAGCAGCGGAAACGCACGCCCCGATGACGACCTGTTGTTGCGGGCCGCATTGGGCGAACTGTCCGAGGAGGAGGCTACCCGCCTCGCGCAGTGTCTGGCCGAGTGCCCGGACGGCGATCCGGTAGCAGCGGAGTACCGCCAATCCCTGCAGGAGTTCAAGGAGTTCTATCAGGGCGAGTTCCAGCAGTCGGTGCCTGAGCCGCCCCACGCCTGGCGCGGATTCTACGGGAAACTCGCCGCTCAACGGCAGCATCCGTTTACGCTTGGAGCGCGTCTGCGGGCGGTGTGGGGCGGATGGACACACCAACCGTCCCTGGCCTGGGTGGCCGCGGTCACATGTATGGTCGTGGCCGCCCTGCTGATCGGCACTCGCCTGAATCACGCTCCGCGCGTTTCGGCCCACGAGGTCCTGGAACGCGCAGCCGCCGCCGAAGAGCAGGCCGAGGAGGCCCTGCACGTGTTCTCCGGAGCCGTCGTCTGCCAAACGCTCGAAGTGCGGGTTGGCGCCCGGCGCCTAACCCGAACCGTGTATCGGGATGTAGCCCGGCATCGCCAGGTCGACCGTTGGAGCGCTCGCGATGGGGGGCCGCTGCGCCAAGACGCGCAACCGCCGCTAGCCACCGAGTTGGCCGGGCGTTTTAAATCGGCGCGTCTCAACTGGAGCGATCCGCTCTCGCCGGTCTCGATTCAAACCTGGTTGGGCGGCCGCGCCAAACTCGATCAAGCACAGGAGACGGTGCGGGAAGAAGACGGCGTCTACACCATCACTTTGCGCACGCCGGCAAGCGCCCCGGCGCCCCAGAATGTAGTGACCGAGACCGATTTCGTCGTCCGCATGACCGATTATCATCCGGTCGCGGCGCGTTTTCAGTTCAGCTCGGATGCGGACGAGGTAGATTTAACCGAGACCCGCTATGAGATCCATCCAGTCCAAAGCCTCGAAGCCAGCGTTCGCAGCGAGCTCGATGCGCCACTTGCCCACCAGCCCGCCGGTGCCGTGAAGGAACCGGCGACAGTAGCCAGCGAGCCCGACACAACTCCCGAAAGCATTGAAAACGTTGAGATTCGCGCACTCTACGCTCTGCACCAACGCCGCGCCGACCTGGGTGGCGAAACCGAGGTGAAGCGCACCGCCGATGGCGTCACAGTTTCTGGGGTCGTCGTTTCCCGCCGGCGGAAGCAGGAACTCGTGGCGGCCCTCCGCCTCATCCCCGGCATCCGCACCGATATTGAAACCGCCGAACAGGCCGCCGCGCGACAGACCGGCACCACCACGGCCCCGCAGTCGGCTGCGGCGATAGAACTGCCCGCGCTAGAGAAGGCCTTGGTCGAGAATTTCCCGGAGCAGGGGGCGCGCGACGCCTTCGTGCTCGGAACCATCGAGTGCTCGCAACAGGCGCTGGTGCGCGGTTTTGCCCTACAGCGGCTCCTGCGGACCGCCCCGGCCCGCGGTGGAACGGCTCTCAGCCCGGAGGTCCGCCGCGAATGGCGCGAGATGGCCACCGAACACCGGCGCGACATGGAAACCCAGCTCGACCGGCTATTTGACCGCATGACCCCGCTCGCCGGCGCAGTCACCGCACAACCCGACCGGATCCCGCGCGCGGCCTCATGGGCGGAGACCGAGGCCGAAGTGACGCGCGACCTGCAAGCGCTCGACAAATTGGTCACCCGCTTGATGAGCGCCAGTGCAGGCCCGGTGGAAGAGCGCGATCCAGCCACCCTGATCCGCCAATACCAGGATCTGGGCAGCCGCATCCGCGCCCGAATCGCCCGCCTGCGCGAGGAGCCGGACGAGCACAATTAGCCTGGCACCAAGACCTACCGGGAAAGTGGAGTAGTATATCTCTCAGTGCTTCATCGAGTTCTCCGGGCGTGGTGGCTCTTGTTCGCCACCGCAACGATTTGGGGGCAGACACCAACCGCGGTTCTTGGGGGAATCGTCACGGACCCGTCGGGGCGTAGTGTACCCGGGGCGAAGGTCACCCTCTCCAGCAGCGATACGGGCTGGGTGCGCCCGTTCCTCACCCAGGACGGTGGCCAGTTCGTCTTCCCCCTGCTGCTTCCGGGCCGCTACCAGTTGCGCGTCGAGCACCTCGGCTTCAGGCTCTACCTGTTCGCCGATATCGCGCTGAACGCAGGGCAATCGGTGCGCCTGAATCCGTCGCTCGAAATCAGCGCCAATCCGCAACTGGTTGTCGTGGAAGGCAAAACCCGGATGCGCGACAGCTCCGGCGGCACCGCGCTCGCGCTCAGCGGCGAGGCGCTGCACGATCTGCCCGTACCGGGCCAAAGCTCGCTGAACCTAGCCACCGCCGCACCCGGTGTGGTCGGCCGCGGCGCCATCGGAAACGCCGACAACTTCGCCCCCGAGCGAGATTTCAACCTCAGCGCCAACGGGCGCAATGCGACTGGAAACGCTTTCCTGCTAGACGGACTCAACGTAACCAGCAACATTATGTCGGGCGTCTCGAACCTGTCGCCGAATTCCGAGTCCCTGCAGGAATTCATGGTGCAGACCAACACCTTCACCGTCGAGCAGGGCCGCTCCAGTTCGATCCAGGTCACCATGACCTCGCGCGGGGGCACCAACGCCTGGCACAGCACCGGCCGCTACATGTTCACGAACCAGGAGTTCGCCGCCCGCACCGTCTTCACCAGCCAGTTCAATCCGTTCAAGAAGCACACTGTGGACGCAACCCTCGGCGGTCCGCTCATCCGCAACAACTTGTTCGTCTTCGCCTCTACCGAAGCGCTCCGGTCGAGCGACTCGCAGGGCAACGGCATTCAGACCTACGAGAGCCCCCAGTTCGTCGCCTGGGCACAGGCCACGTTCCCCGCCTCGGTGGGAACCCGCGTGCTTGCCCAGACCCCGGTCATCAATCTGTCGACAGTCGGAGTGGCGAAACGGGCAAGCGACGTGGTCGGGTCCGCCTGCGGCACCCCCGCCACGTCCATGCTGCCCTGCGACCTGCCCATGATCGTGGTCGGTCAAGCCGACCCGACTACCTCGCGGAACGGTTTGCAGTACAGCTTCCGCGTCGACCGCTACTTCCGCGAAGACCGCGACCGCATCTTCGGCAACTACTACCGCACCACGCTCGACCTGGGCAACGCCGTCACCCGCGCCGGTATGGGCACCACCAGCACCTTCGGCTCCCGCGCCGCCGAATTCTCCTGGATTCACACCATCTCACCCGCCCTGCTCAACGAAGCCAGTTTCAGCGGCCTCAAAGTGGAGGGCGACAACGATCCGCGCGCCGCATACCACATCCCGGAAATCGACATCGCTGGGCAGAGCGTGAACGTCTCACCCGGCTGGGGCGGCGGCTACGCCCAGCACCACTACAACTGGCGCGACGTGCTCACCTGGGTCCGCGGGCGGCACTTGCTGAAAGCCGGCGGCAACTACTACGGGTCCGACGATTGGGCGGATTTCACCCGCACCACGACCCGGCCCGTGTTCACCTTCGCCAACCTGCTCGACCTGGTGCGCGACCGGCCGCTGACCGAGTACGGAGTCGGCTACAACCCGCTAACCGGCGGCGCGGCACTGAACGTCTTCGGCGGAGAAATCGGCACGGCGGGCCTATTTGTCCAGGATGAGTGGACGGTCACGCCGCGCCTCAACCTGACGCTCGGCATCCGCTGGGACAATTTCGGTAACCCCACCGGCACCCAAGGCATGCACTTCAGCGCCCTGTACTATGGGACGAGCGGTTCGCTCGACGGGCGCGTGGCCGCGGCCGCACTGCGCCAGAGCCGGCACCCCTACCCGGGGTCTTTGGACCGCAATTTCAGTCCGCGAGCCGGCCTGGCCTGGTCGCCCACCAGCGACGGGAAATGGCGCGTCCACGGCGGCGCCGGGCTCTACCAGGATTGGGTGCCGCTTGGCCAAACGGTGGACCTGATGCGGCAGAATCCACCCGGATTCCTCTTCCCCACCTTCCGCGCCGATGGCCCCATTCAGCCTATTTTCGGCCTGGGGACCTCCGACACCTACCCGTTCGGGTTCCAACTGCCACAGCTTCCTAAAGGCCAACTGGACGCACACGGCGGACTGGTGGGCGCGCGTCCCGACATAGGCTTCGTCAACCCGGACCTGACCACACCGCGCACGCTGAACTACATGGCAGGCCTGGAACGGAAGCTCCCGGCGGACCTGGTGGCGGGCGTCAACTACTCGGGTTCCTACACGTGGAACGCGCTCTTGGGAACGGACCTGAACCGTCAGGCGGGCGATCTGCTGGATGGCTCGCTCGACCGCCTGAATCCAAGCTTCGGCGCCATGTCCGCCGTCTGGAACGGCAACGTGATTCACTACAATGCGCTGATCGCCACCGCGCGCAAGGAACTGAGCAGCGGGTTGATGCTGCAAGCCTCTTACACGCTGTCGAAAACTACCGACTACGTGCAAGCCGGAACGCGGCAGAACAGCGACGGGCCGTACGCGATTCCGGACCAGCACAACATCGAGAGCCTGCGATCTTACTCGGATTGGGATGTGCGCCACCGCTTCGCGTTCTCCGGCCTGTGGCATGTTCCGGGTCCTGTGGCGGGCCCCAGGCTGCTGCGGCAGGCGCTCAGCGGATGGGAACTGGCCAGCGTCACCATCCTGCAAAGCGGGACGCCGTTCGCGGTCGTGACCCGCAATCCGTTCGACCCGATCCGCAACGCGGCAGGCGCAGTCATCGGGCTGAATCCGGACAGCGGAGACTACAATGCCGATGGGTTTAACTACGATTACCCGAACGCGCCGGCCCGCGACTTCACCGGAAACCACACCCGCAGCCAGTTCCTGAGCGGGATCTTTACCGCCGCCGACTTCCCCGCCCCTGCGCCGGGCACGGACGGGAACCTGAAGCGCAACATCTATCGCAATCCGGGGCTGGTGAATATCGACCTGGGATTGATTCGCAACCACCGCATGGAAGCGTTCGGCGCGAAGGCCAGGCTGCAATTCCGCGTCGAGTTGTTCAACGTGCTCAACCGGGTGAACCTGCAAGCCGTTGATAACAACATGGGCAGTGCGACCTTTGGGCGTTCGACGGCGGCCTATCCCGCGCGCACCATCCAGTTGGGAATGCGCCTGATGTTCTGACCCTCCGCGAGCAGAATCAATAATAGAAATAAATTACTGCAAGAAGCCCCCTGTCGATCCGCAGTCCTTGATTGTCATTACCGGAAGAACCATTTATTACGAACAGGCCAATTGTGCCGCCTGACAGGTTAGAGCAGCGCTCCGGGGGGATGCGCTCGTTCAGAAAATCAAGGAGTGATAATGAACAAACTACGTGGTTTGTCGTTTCTCGCGATAGGCACGTTGGCGGTTGTCTCGACCGCTTTCGGCCAGTTCAGCAGCAACCTTCAGGGGATCATTGAAGACCCTTCGTCGGCTCGCGTTCCCAACGTGACGTTGAAACTCAAGAATTCGGACACGGGCGTCGAAACGAAGACCAAGTCCAACGACACCGGTTACTACCGTTTCACTGGTGTTCAACCCGGCAACTACAAACTATCGAGCGAAGCTTCGGGCTTCCGGACAAAACGCGTCGACGTGGTGCTGTCCACCGACACGACGACGGATCTCAACGTGACATTGACGGTGGGCACGGCGTCGGAAACGATTGAAGTCACGGAGCAGGCGGCTCTGCTCGATACCGCCGAAACGAAAGTGAAAGTTGTGTTGCGCACCGAAGAATTGCGCGATCTGCCGCTGTCGGGCCGCAACTTCCTCAGCCTGGTCGCGATTGCGCCGGGCGTGACAGGCACCGGTGTGGCCGGCTTCGGCACTAACGGCGGCGGGCAGAGCGACAACTTCGCCAACGAAGCGTCGCCCAGCATCAGCGGCAACGGCCGCAACCCGACCGGCAACTCGTTTAGCGTGGATGGCCTGGCGGTGGATAGCAACATCACCACCGGCACCTCCAACTACAATCCGAATCCGGACACGATCCAGGAACTTTCGGTGCAGACCACAAACTACAACGTGGATCAGGGCAGCCGTAGTTCGGTGACCATTGCGATGACCAGCAAATCCGGTACCAACGAATACCACGGCACCGGCAGCTACTACTTCACCAACCAGAGCCTGCTGGCGCGCACCGAGTTCGTCAACAAGTATCATCCGTTCAAGCGGCACGATCTGTCGGCCACCTTCGGCGGACCGATCGTCAAGAATAAGACGTTTGTGTTTGCCTCCGTGCAGCCGCTGCGCAGCGCCGCCAGCTCCGGCAACAGCACGACGACGTATGAGAGCCCGGAATTTCTCAACTGGGCGAAGTCGGCCTTCCCGGGTAGCCTGGGTACGAAGATCCTGGGACTGGCGGTTCCGACCGGCGTCGCCACGACCGGCGTCGCCAAGTACGCCTCAGACCTTTATCCGGGTACGTGCGGCACCCCAACCACCTTCAACCTGCCCTGCAACCTGCCAATGATCGACCAGGGCACGAACACGCCGAGCCCGTATCGCAACGGGCTGCAATATAGTGCGCGCGCCGACCAGTATCTGCGCGACAGCCGCGACCGCCTTTTCTTCAACTACAACCGGATGACGCTCGATCAACAGAATGCCGCCATCCGCTCCGGTTTCGCTTCCACCAATACGTCCAACAGCCGCGCGATTCAGACCAGTTGGACGCATACCTTCAACGCCACGCTGGTGAACGAAGCCAGTTTCGGCGGCAGCATGGTGTTTGGTTTGAACGGCGCCGGCAATCCGCCGTACCACATTCCGGATGTCAACGTCACCGGCGTCGGCACCGGCATCAGCCCGGGCTGGAGCGGCAACTTCACCCAGCACAACTACTTCTGGAAGGACGTGGTGTCCTGGATTCGCGGCTCGCACACCATCCGCATCGGCGGCCAGTTCACCTGGGGCGACGATTGGGCGGACTTCTCGCACGCCAACGGACGCCCCGGCTTCCAGTTCAACAGCCTGCTCGACCTGGTGCAGGATAAGCCGTACTCGGAAGGCAACGTCGCGTACAATCCTTTGACCGGCCAGACCTCGAAGTTCATCTTCGGCGCCAAGCAGACCACCATGGCCGCGTTTGTGCAGGATGAATGGAAAGTCCGCCGGAACCTGACCTTGACGCTTGGCGTGCGCTATGACGACTACGGCAACCCGACTGGCGAGAAGGGCACGGCGTTCACCAACCTGTTCCTTGGCCAGGGTTCCAGCCTCAACGATAAGATCACGAATGCGGTCCTGAAACCGATGAATCACCCCTACAGCAGTACCGAACGCGTCTTCAACCCGCGCCTCGGTGTGGCGTGGAGCCCGGGCAAGACCTCGAAGTGGAGCGTCCGCGGCGGTATCGGACTCTATCACGATGGCGTGACGCTGGGAGAGGCGATCGACGATCTGCGCGGCAACCCGCCGGGATTCGTCTTCCCGTCCTTCAGCCAGTCGACGCCGATCAAGCCACTGTTCACGATCGGCACTTCCGACAGCTATCCTTTTGGCTTCGCGATGCCGACGATTCCCTCCGGCTCGCTCGATTCCAAGGGCGGACTGGTGGGCGCGCAGGCCGGCATCGGCAGTATTGACCCGAACCTGAAGGCGTCGAGCACCCTCAATTACAGCTTTGGCGTCGAGCACCAACTGGCTGGCCAGACGGTTCTCGGCCTGAGCTATAGCGGTTCGCGCACCTGGGACGGAATTGAAGGCACCGACTACAACCGTTTCACGGGCGACCTGCTGGATGGCACGCTGAACCGGCTCAACCAGAGCTTCGGTTCGATGGCGTACATCATCAACGCCAACTCGATTCACTACAACGCGGCGATCGCCACCATTCGCAAGGAATTTGGCAAGCGTGGCACGTTGCAGGCTTCCTACACGCTGTCGCATGTTACCGACTTCGGTTCGGGCGGCACGCGCAGCAACGGCTACGAAGGATTTGTCGATCAGAGCCTGATCTACAATTCCGGCTCGCGGGATTCGCTGCGCGCCGATTCCAGCTGGGACCACCGTCACCGCTTCGCGCTGTCCGGCACCTACAACCTGCCGGCACCGGCAACGAGCAACGTGCTGGCAAAGCGCTTCCTGGGCGGCTGGCAGATTTCGCTGTTGTCGATTCTGCAGAGCGGCGGACCGTTCACCGTTCTAAACTACAACCCGTTCGACCCGATTCTGGATGGTACCGGTAAGGTGACCGGGCTAAAGGCGGACAGCGGTGACTATAACGCCGACGGCAGCAACTACGACTACCCGAACTTTGGCGGGACGGTCAACAACAGTCACTCCAGAAGCGATTTCCTGAACAAGGGAATCTTCAACGCCACCAGCTTCACGGCGCCGGCGATTGGCAGCGAAGGCAGTGAAAAGCGGAACATGTTCAGGAATCCGAACTACATCAACTTCGACACCAGCATTCTGAAGAACAACAAGTTGTTCGGCGACAGGGTCAACCTGCAGTTGCACTTTGACTTCTTCAACGTGCTGAACCGCGTGAACCTGGGCGGAGTCGATGGCAACATGTTCAGCTCGGCGTTCGGCAGGGTGACCTCGCAAGGCAACCCACGCAAGATCCAACTGGGCGCGCGCCTTTCGTTCTAGCCAGACGGTGAAGCCGGAGAAAGCGGTCGTGTTCCCACTTGAACTGCGCATCCCGAGTTGGGCGGCGGCGGCGAGCATCCGCGTCAACGGCAAAGCGATGGGCGAGATCCACGCGGGCACGTTCCTCAAGATCGAACGGCGCTGGAGTGCGGGTGATAAGGTTGAGATAGTGTTCCCGATGGAGGTGCGGCTGTCGCATTGGGATCACGATTCGGTGGCGGTAAAGCGCGGTCCGCTGGTGTACTCGTTGAGGATCGGCGAGAAGTGGAGCAAGGCGACCGACCGGCCACAGGCGCCGGATTGGGCTGTGACGGCGACGACGCCCTGGAACTACGCGCTGGTGCTAGATGCCGCGCATCCGGAGAAGTCGTTTGAAGCCGAGGAGCATGCGCTGGGCGCGTATCCAGTTAGCCCGGAAGGCGCGCCGGTGGTGTTAAAGGCCAGGGCGCGGCGGGTGCCGGCGTGGACGCTGGTGGAGAATTCGGCGGGACCGCTGCCGGTGAGTCCGGTGGCAACGGCGGAGCCAGAAGAGAAGGTCGAGCTGATTCCGTACGGCGCGGCGAAGTTGCGCGTGACCGCGTTCCCGGTTGTGAAATAGGCAGAACCCATGAAGACACTACTGATGCTGACCGCCGCCATTTCGGCGGCGTCTTTTGCCGGGACGCCCGAGTGGAGCGGGCGCCCCGTGATGGATACGGCGAAGTCGCCACAGGCACGGCTACACGGCGTGCCTGTCGCGGCGGTCGAGATGAAGGAAGGCTTCTGGTCGCCGCGCCGCAAGGTGAACGTCGAAGTGAGTTTGCCGTCGCTGCTGGGGTTGTTTGAGTCGAATGGAATCCTCGACAACTTCCGGCGCGTCTCGGGCCGGAAGGAAGTCGCGCGCCGCGGGCCGCTGTATACCGATTCGGACGTGTATAAGTGGCTGGAAGCGGTGGGATTCGTGTTGCAGGCGGGAGAAAACCCGGCGCTGCGCAAATCGGCCGAGGCAGTGATCGACGACGTGGTGGCGGCGCAGGAGCCCTCCGGGTACCTGAACACGTACTTCACCAAGGAGCACCGCGCCGAGCGCCATACCAACATGGGAGGCGGACACGAGTTGTACTGCGCCGGGCATCTATTGCAAGCTGGCATCTCCTGGTACCGGGCGACCGGCGACCGGAAGCTGCTCGATGCCGGGCAGCGCATGGCTGACTACGTCGACCGCGATTTCGGGGCCGGGAAGGCGCGGATCTTCGAAGGGCACCCGGAGTTCGAGCTGTCGCTGATCGAGCTGTACCGCACGACAGGCGAAAAGAAGTATCTGAATCTGGCCGGATATTTCCTCGGCGGCGATCCGCGCAATGTGGCGGCCACCAAACCCAACGAGTGGCAGTATCTGTTCACGGTGACGCCGTTTACCGGGCGGAAGCAGTTGGAGGGGCACGCGGTGCGGGCGATGTACGCCTGTTCCGGTGCGACCGATTATTATTTGGAAACCGGCGACGCGGCCTATTGGGACACGCTGGGGCGGCTGTGGGACGACATGACGCGGCGCAAGGTGTATCTGACCGGCGGCGTCGGTTCGCGCGGCCAGGGCGAGGCGTTTGGCGACCCTTATGAGCTGCCCAATCGCCAGGCCTACACGGAGAGTTGCGCGGCGATCGGAACCATCTTTTGGAACTGGCGCATGGTCCAGGCGACGGGCGACGGCAAGTACATCGACAGCCTGGAACGCGCGCTCTACAACGGCGCCAACAGCGGGCTTTCGCTCAGCGGCAACCTCTACTGCTATCGCAATCCGCTGGAGCTGGTCGGGGACCCGAACGATAAGATTCGCAACCCGTGGTATGACACCACCTGCTGCCCGCCGAACCTGCAGCGGATCCTGGCGTCGCTGCCGGGGTACTTCTACAGCACCTCGAGCGACGGGCTGTGGGTGCACCTGTTCGACAACAACCGGATGAAGTGGAAGCTGGAGGACGGGACGGGCCTGGAAGTCGCGCAGGCGACAAAGTACCCGTGGGAGGGTGCGGTCGAATTGACGGTGACACCGGCGACGGCGCACGAATTCACGCTGCACCTGCGGCGGCCCGAGTGGGCGAAGTCGGCGCGGATCGAAGTGGACGGCAAGGTACTCGCGGTGAGCGCGGAGAAGGCCTACTTCGCGGTGAAGCGCACCTGGAAGCCGGGCGACAAGGTGACGGTGAAGTTCGACATGACGCCGCGCCTGGTAACCGCGAACGAATTGGTTCGCGACAACGCGGGCAAGGCGGCGGTGGAGCGCGGACCGCTGGTGTACTGCATGGAGAGCCTGGATCAACCGGCGGGAACGGGAGCGTTCGACTGGCGGCTGGAGGTGAAGCCCGCGCACGATACGTTTACGAGCGACTGGAAGCCGGAGCTACTGGGCGGAATCGTGGCGCTGAAACACGCGGCCACCAGGGGCGCGCGGGCAGCCACGGGCCAGCCGCTCTATGAAGAGATGGGCGCGCACGCGGCCGCGCCCCGCACCGCGGGCGACGTGACGCTGGTGCCTTACTACACGTTCCACAATCGCGGCATCACTGCGATGGAAGTGTGGATCCCGGTGGCAGTGGCGCGATAGAAGCGCAGGCTTGGAGAACAGAAGCAAGAAGTTCGATAATTGAGTGTGACATTCGATTCGATCGGGCGGCAGGCTGCGGGGCTTGCGGGCATTTTTTTGCTCGCATCGGGCGTGTACGCCGCGACCGATACGATCTTGGAGGCGCTGCGCAGGGGGCAGTTCGCCGCGGCGTTGGAGCAGGCGTCGAAGGAACTTGAGACCGCGCCCGCGAACCCTCGCCTGTGGTTCTTCCGCGGCATGGCGGAGCAGAACCTGGGGCAGGCGAAGCAGGCGCTGGCATCCTACCGGCGGGCGGTGAAACTGGATCCCAAGATGCTGGCGGCGCTCGAAGCCGAGGCGCAATTGGAGTACGGCGCGGGCGACAAAGCGGCGGCTGAGACACTGGCGCGCATCGTGCGCTTGCGGCCGGATAGCGCGCCGGCGCACGGTATGTTAGGCGCGCTCGCGTATGAACGCAAAGACTGCGCGGTGGCCACCGACGAATTCGAGAAAGCCGGCGAGGCGCTGAACTCGAACCCGCTGGCGCTGTGGCAAACGGGCAACTGCCTGTATCAGTTGCGGCGTGCGGATGAGGCGGCGGCGAAGTTCCAGCGGTCGTTGGAATTGGGGGGCGTGACGGGCGCGACCGATGCGGTGCGTTTCAACCTTGGCCTGGCGCTGCTGGACGCCAAACGGTCCAAGGAAGCGGTCGCGGCGCTGTTGCCATTGGTAGCGCCGGAGCGGCCGCAGTCGGAAGTGCTGAGCCTGCTCGCCGCGGCATACGAGGCCGACAAGCAGACGCCAGAAGCGCTGAAGACGCTGCGGCGCGCCGCCGATCTATATCCGAAAGAAGAGCGGCACTACATCGATTTCGCCAGCATCTGCATGGAGCACAGCTCGCTCGACATCGGAATCGAGGTGCTGGAAGTGGGCATCCGGATCGTTCCGCAATCGGCGCGTTTGCATGCGACGCTGGGCGCCCTCGAAGTGCGCGCCGGGCAGATGGAACGGGCGGAGATGATGTTCGCGCGGGCGCAGGAACTCGCCCCGACGGCGGCCTATGGCGAGGTGGGAATGAGCCTGGCGCTGCTGCAATCGGATCAGATCGAGGAGTCGATTCGCCGGTTGCGGCAGCAATGGGCGCAGAATCCGCGCAACCCGATGGTGTCGTTCATGCTGGCGCAGGCGCTGTTGCGCAAAGAGACCGAGCCGGGACAGGCGGGCTATGAAGAGGCCCAGCAGTTATTGCGGCGTACGGTGGAATTGGATCCGAATCACGCCCGCGCGCATGGCCTCCTGGGCAAGAACTATGTGCTAGAAGGCGCCACGGCGAAAGCGATTCGCGAACTGGAGGAGGCACTGCGCCTAGCGCCGGACGACCGCACGTCGGCGTACCAACTCGCGCTGCTGTACGTCAAAACAGGTCAGAAGGAACTCTCGACGAAGTGGCAGAAGCGGGTGCGCGAGTTGATTGAGGCAGCGCGGGTTGCCGAGACGGAAAGCGAGTACAGAATCCTGCGCGCCGCGCCGGAACGGGCGCAGTAAGCCCGGTTGACGGCGCATCGCGCCGGTAATCGTGCTTCGCCATTCCGGCGCAGTACACCTTCGGCAATGCCGGGCGCGAGATCATTAGGGACCGGGGACTCACAAATTCGACTTCTCGATGTTCCGTATTCTGTACCTGTCGCGCGGCGAAGCGCCCACAGTGATCCAGCTCCGCGGAGAGATCTTCGATCTCACGAACACGCCGCAGTTCGACAATCCGAATACGAAGATCGGAGTGGCTACCACCGGCTTGATCAGCTCGGCCGGATCGCCTACTTCGTTCCAGCGGGTCCAGCGGCCAGTGCAACTCGCCGCGAGTTCATGTTCTAGGATTAGATATGCGCATGTTCGCCCTTCTGCTGGCCGTAACGGCCGCCGCACAGTCCTGGAAGCCGGCTCCAGTAACGCTCAAGACCTCCTGGGGTGAAAAGGTTACTCCGGCCAACGCATGGCGCGAGTACCCGAGGCCGCAATTCGTCCGCGAAAGATGGGCGAACCTCAACGGCCTCTGGGACTACGCGATCACTTCCCGGACCGCTCTCCCGCCATCGAAGTTTGACGGTGAGATTCTCGTCCCCTTCGCGGTGGAATCGTCTTTGTCCGGCGTCGGCAAGACCCTGCAGCCGGATCAGCGATTATGGGAGCGGCGGCAGTTCCAGGTGCCCGCCGGCTGGAAGGGCGACCGCGTCCTGCTCCATTTCGGCGCAGTCGACTACGAATGCGCGCTATGGATCAATGGCGCACTCGTTGGTGCGCACAGCGGTGGCTTTGACGCCTTCAGTTTCGAGATCACGCCCTTCCTGAAGGACGGCTCGAACGAGATGCTGGTAGCCGTTACCGACCCTTCCGACACGGGCGAGCAACCGCGCGGCAAGCAGGTTTTGAAGCCGCATAGTATTTGGTACACGCCGGTGTCGGGCATATGGCAGACGGTATGGATGGAGCCGGTTCCGTCGAAATTGCACCTGGCCGAATTGCGTTTGACGCCGGATATCGACGCCGGAGGCCTGCGCGTTGTCGCCCTCTCCAACGAGGCGACTGCCGACGATACCTACGCAGTGCGGCTGACTGCATCGGCCGCCGGCGGGCAGGTGACGACGGTTACAATGCGCGTCAATCGAGAGGGATTCGTTCCGGTGGCTAATCCGCGACTTTGGTCGCCGGACGATCCGTTCCTTTACGATTTGAAGGCCGAACTGGTGCGGGTCAAGAATCCGTTTCCGGCGGACCGGAACCAGCGCGTTCCGCGGTTCGGCGGGCAGGAACGTGAACTCTACGCGAAGGCCGAGGTGGAGGGCGCGGCTCTGGATGCCGTAACCAGCTATTTCGGAATGCGTAAGGTGTCGATCGGGCCGGGCAAGGTGGCCGGGCAGCCGGTGATCCTGCTGAACGGGAAGCCTTTGTTCCAACATGGTCCGTTGGATCAGGGCTGGTGGCCGGACGGTCTGCATACACCGCCATCCGACGAGGCGATGAAGTGGGATATCTCCTGGCTGCGCCAGTCCGGATTTAACATGATTCGAAAACACATTAAGGTGGAGCCGGCGCGCTACTACTACCATTGCGATAAGCTCGGGATGTTGGTGTGGCAGGACATGCCCGCTGGGTTCAATCAAGGGCTCCACAGTTCCTCCAACGACGCAGGCGAAACGGTGCGCCTGTCGACGAGCCGGGAGCAGCATGAGCTGGAACTGCGGCGTATGATCGGCCGGCTGTACAACGCGCCCAGCATTGTCGTGTGGGTGGTGAACAACGAAGGCTGGGGGCAGTATGAATCGAAGGCGCTGGCGCAATGGGTGAAGGCGATCGACCCAAGCCGGCTGACTAATTCGAACACTGGCTGGCTGGATATGAATGCCGGCGACCTGTTCGACATTCACACCTACGAACCGGTGCCGCTCGAGCCCAAGCAGAAGGCGGATCGCGCGATCGTGATCGGCGAGTATGGGGGAGTCGGCTGGCCGGTGGCGGATCATCTGTGGAACCCCGCGATGCGGAACTGGGGTTACCAGACTTATCAGGACCAGGCGTCGTATCTGGCTGCGCTTCGCAAGAAACTGGAAGCGCTGGTGCCGATGAAGGAGAAGCTTGGACTGTCGGCGGCGGTTTACACGCAGACCACGGATGTGGAAGGTGAGGTGAACGGACTGATGACTTACGATCGCAAGTTCATCAAGGTGGATCCGGCGTTGCTGCGTGAGATGAACGCACCTCTCACAGGAGTGAGGTAGGCCGCCGGCACTGCTGTCGCCGACGCCTTTGGCTTCACTGGCGTTCGCCTTCCGCATGTACCGCAACTACCATGGAATCGGCGGCGCCTTCGGCGAGACCAGCGTCCAGGCCACCACCCGCGATCCCGAATCGACCCGGCATCTTCGCCGCCCAGCGCTCCGACAATGCGCTCGCCATCATGGTGCTCAACAAGGCGACGGGCGATCTTTCGCGCGCCGTCGGCATCTCGAATTTTCGCGGGGAGGCGAAGGCCCAGGTCTGGCGGTGCAGCGGCGCGAATCTAAGTTCGATCGTGCGGCAGCCGGATGCGGACGTCGCCGGAGGCTCGGTCGGCGCGGTTTTTCCGGCATATTCGATGACACTCCTGGTCGTGCCCGCGGCGTAGGCCGGACCCATACCGGTGGTGACGGCCGTCACAAACGCAGCGTCCTACCAAAGCCCGGTCGCGCCGGGGAAGATGGTGGTGGTGTGGGGGAAGGATCTGGGACCCGCACAACTTGACAACCAGGCCGCGGCGGCGCCGAACGGCATCGTGGACAGCGTGATGGGCGGCGTCAGAATCCTTTTCGGCGGCGTCGCCGCGCCGCTGGTGTACGTGTCGGAACACCAGGGCTGTGGCGGCACTGAGGCCAGTGGTGAACGTGCTCGCCACCGCGCGCGCTCTCTTCACGGTGAGTTCTCGCGCCAAGGGACAGGGGGCCGCCCAGAACCAGGACGGCCCCCTTGAAGGACGGCAAAACAGTCCGATGTCCTGCCCGGCCCCCGGGGAGCGGACGCATGAGAGGCTCTGATTACGGCGCTTACTCACCCACTTGCGATTGCGGATTGAGCAGGGAATTTAGACGTTCTTCCGGGATTCCCGACTTTTCGCGTGCCACCTGGCGAATCGTGCGGGCAGTGGCATGGGCTTCCTTTACGAGCGTGGCAGCCGCCTCGTAGCCAATCTCGGGAGTCAGCGCCGTGCCCATCGCCAACGACTGTTCGACAAAGCCCTCGGCGCGTGGCCGGTTCGCCTCTATTCCGTCCACCAGCTTTTCCGCGAAGTTCCGGGTACCGGCGGCTAGCAGTTCGATGGCCTCAAGCAGGTCAAATGCCATCACGGGCATCATCACGTTGAGCTCCAGATTCCCGGCCGCCGAACACCAGACGATGACGGAGTCATAGCCTATCACTTGCGCGCAGACCATCAACAAGCTCTCGGCGATCACCGGATTTACTTTACCCGGCATGATACTCGATCCGGGCTGGACTGCTGGAAGTTTCAATTCTCCCAATCCACAACGCGGCCCGGAACCGAGCCAGCGGATGTCGTTCGCGATCTTGGTCAGAGCCACTGCGTAGGTGCGCAGGGCACCGCTCAGGAAGCAGGCTGCATCGCGGGCGGCTTGCGCTTCGAAGTGGTTGCGAGCTTCGACGAATGGCAGTCCGGTACGTCGCGCGATCCCGGCAACGGCGCCCTGCGCGAACCCAGGCGGGGCATTCAAGCCAGTGCCCACCGCCGTTCCGCCGAGAGGCAGTTCATAAATGCCGGCCAGCGCGGCTTCGATGCGTTCGCGCGACGCTTCCACCTGACGGGCATAGCCGCCGAATTCCTGCCCCATACGGATGGGCACCGCATCCTGCAAATGAGTTCGGCCGATCTTGATGATGTCGTGGAACTCCGCGGCCTTACGTTCCAACGATGCGCCCAGTTGCCGCATGGCCGGCAGCAACCGTGCGACCAGAGATTCCGCGGCGGCGATGTGCATGGCGGTGGGGATCACGTCGTTGCTCGATTGCCCTCGATTCACGTGATCGTTAGGATGGGCGCCGGCGAGATGGCCGATTACCTCATTGGCGTTCATGTTGGTGGAAGTGCCGCTGCCAGTCTGGAAGATGTCGATGGGGAACTCATCGTCGTGCCGTCCTTCCACCACCTGTTCCGCCGCGGCTTCAATAGATGCCGCCAAAGCCGCCGGCAGATGACCCATACGGCCGTTCATGGTTGCGGCGGCGCTTTTGATGATTCCCAACGCGCGGATAAAAGATCGTGGGAAGCGCTTACCGCTGATCGGGAAGTTGTGGACCGCGCGCGCTGTCTGCGGCCCGTAGAGTGCCGAGGCGGGCACCTGCATGTCCCCCATCGAGTCACGTTCGATCCGGAAAGAGTCCTTCATGATTCTATTGTGAGGTCTTTGCAGAGTTTTGCGGGCGCCCGAACCGGCGCCTCGGGACCGGAGAGGATCCGCGAAATCGCAGCGCCGCGTGACTATAGTCACTGATGCGGCCCTTCGGTAGGCTCATCATCAAGTCAGAAGGAAGGAAATGTCGATGACAACAACCACAACTCTGGCCGATGTGGCCGCCACATCGCTCAGCGCCGTGCGCACACTCGAGCGTTACGGTCTGGACTATTGCTGCGGCGGGAAACAACCGTTCGACGAGGCGTGCACCGCCAAAGGACTCAAACCGGAATCCGTCATGCAGGAAATCGAGCGGCCTCAAGCGCCCGACGCGTCCGAACGAGACTGGCAGACTGCGCCGCTGGATGAAATCGTGAAGCACATCGTCGGCACGCACCACGAGTACCTCAAGCTCGAACTGCCGGCCCTGGGCAACCGCATGAACAAGGTGCTCGCAGTCCATGGCCCCAAAGATCAGCAGACCCTCAGCCAATTGGCGGACGTGTTCGGATCTCTGCGCGCCGAGATGGAGATGCACATGCACAAGGAAGAATTGATGCTTTTCCCCTTCCTGGAACAGTATGGCCGCGCCGAAACCCTGGGCCGACCTCTACCGCCGGTTCCCTTCGGGTCCGTCGCCAACCCCATCGGGGTGATGGAACGTGAGCATGAGGGCGCTGGCGGAGCGCTCCTGGAGATCCGTGAGCTCACTCGCAGCTTTGAATATCCGTCCTACGCCTGCAGCACAGTCCGCGCTCTGTTCGATGGACTGAAGGCACTGGAGGCGGACTTGCACGTGCACATTCACCTGGAGAACAACATCCTGTTTCCGCGCGCTATAGCGCTGGAGAAAAAATAGGGGCGTGACTCCTCCGATTGACCAGCCTCGCTGAAACGGATAGCTAGCCCCCATGACCGATACAAGCCCGGCAGCGGCCGAAGTCGCATTACAGCGTCTGGTGACGGTCTACATTGTCACCGGCCTGCTGTTCCTGTTGCTACCGGGGACCTTCCTGGGAGTCTGGAATCTGGTCTCGATCAGCGGCCGGCATTCCCTGGCCGGCCTTTCCCCGGCTTGGCTTCAGGCCCACGGCCACGCCCAGATCTTCGGCTGGATTGGCACCTTCATCATAGGCATTGGCTATTACTCCTTGTCGAAGATGGGCCGGCTCATGCCCTTTACCGCCAGCCGGGGCTGGGCAAGTTGGGCACTTTGGACCGGCGGCGTCACCCTGCGTTGGGTGGCTAATGTCAGCGAGTGGAACTGGCGCCTCCTGCTGCCGACATCGGCTGCGCTGCAACTCATGGGCT
>JANYJN010000761.1 GCA_025358475.1 Candidatus Solibacter sp. | reverse complement strand
TTAAAACATGGGTAGGCGGAATATCGAAATGGGCGAAAACTTCACAGGCGTGAATAACCGGAAACTTACGCGGCTGGCGGCGGTAGTCGTCCTGGTGTCGGCGGCGGTAGTGGTAGCGGCCTCGGCGGCCGATATGGCGCTCGTCCAACCGCGGGAGCTGACGGCCCAACTGGCGGGCAAGGGGGCGCGTCCGGCCGTATTCATGGTGGGCCCCAATGTCTTGTACCGTAGCAAGCACGTACCTGGATCGGTGTATGCCGGACCGGGAAATAGCGAAGCTGGTCTCGCCATGCTGAAAATGGAGGCCGGCAAGCTGCCGCGCGACCGCGAGATGGTGGTCTACTGCGGCTGCTGCCCTTGGGACCGCTGCCCGAACGTCAAGCCGGCGGTAGATTTGCTGAAGCGGATGGGCTTTGCGAAGGCGAAGGCGTTGTATCTGCCGACGGGCTTCAAGGCGGACTGGCTGGATCAAGGGTATGCCGCGGAAGTGGGGCGGTAGCAGGTCGCGGCTTACGCGGCACGGCATGCCAAGCACCCGTCACCTACCCGGGAATTAGCTTCGAAGGCATGCGGAGCAGTACCAGCAGTTCGAGAAGTTTGTCGATCTCCGCCTGCGTGCGCAGGTAGTAGCGGGCGTGGGAGCGCTGCTTCCGGCCGATGCGGACCGGGACGATATTGCCGTCCAAGGCGAAGGCATCCTCGTCGTTTTCGTCGTCACCCACGAACAAGACCCAGTTGCACCCCATGCGATCCCTTTCCGCGGCCAGCGCCGCTCCTTTATCGGGTGCTCTGTCCACCACCAGGTTCACTACCTGCTTGCCTCCGACCACACGAACCTGCTCCAGGTTTCGCGCTGCCGCGAGAATCCGCCGGCGGGCTTCGGTTTTTTGGGGAGATTGGCGGTAGTGCACGGCCAGGGAGAAACCCTTGTCTTCTACCCACAATCCGGGAAGCGCGCCAAGCTCCAGCTCAAGGGATGTCTTCCATTGCTCTAGCCTTCGCTGCGGCTTTGGAATGGCTGCTTCCGTTTCCGCGCCGTGATTGCCGATCACGCGCGCCCCCTTCACCCCTCTCAGCTTGCCGAGAAGGTCCGCGCGCGAGCGTCCCGAGACGATCACGCATGGATACAGCGCCGCCACGCGCCCGAGCAAACTCCGGGTTTGGTCGCCCATGACGGCCTGGCCTGGATGTTCCACAATGGGCGAGAGCGTGCCGTCGAAATCGAAGGCGCACAGCGTCCGCTGCTGGGCCAGTTGCAGCAAAATCGCATGGGAAGCTCGGGAAAGAAGGTACTGCATCGTCAGACCGGAACCACGCTGGAGCGGTCAGCCAACCGTCCGGCCATGCGCTCCTGATTGCGCAAGCGCGACGCGTCCATCAACATCTTTCCGGCCCAGCGGTACACGTTGAATTGAGCCAGCAGCGGCCGCATGGACCTCATGCGGTCCCCTTGCTCCTCTAGCGGCATGGTCAGCGCGGCCGCCAGGGCGTCGCTGCTGCCCTCCAAATCGTAGGGATTCACGATCAGCGCTTCGGTCAGCTCCCGCGCCGCTCCGGTGAATTCGCTGAGCACCAGCACGCCTTTCAAGTCCGTGCGCGCAGCCACAAATTCCTTAGCCACCAGATTCATGCCGTCGTGCAGGCTGCTCACGTAGCAAAGATCCGCCGCACGAAAGAAGCGAAAGACTTCAGGCGGCTCATGGTGGGAAGGGAAAAGAATGATGGGCCGATATCCCTCCTGCCCAAAGCGTTGATTGATGCGCTCGGCCAGGTGTTCCACCGTATCGCTGAGTTGCCTGTACCGTTCGATCTTGGTCCGGCTGGGCGCCGCCAGTTGGGCGAAACTGAACCGTCCGCGAAATTCCGGATGCCGCTCCAGCAGGAGCTCGACGGCCAGGAATCGCTCCTCGATGCCCTTGGTATAGTCCAGGCGGTCGACGCCGACGCCCAGCAGCGCGTCCGGCTTTAATTTCAAATCCCGCCACACCTTCGCGCGGCATTCTTCGGGACTGGGGGCCGTCTCCACCCAGTGGACGGGCCATTCCAGCGCGATGGGATATGGACGGATCAGCGTGCGGTGGCCCCGCATCACCACCGCGTTGTGCTCCCGGTCGATGCGTGTTTCCAAATACCGGTACACGGAATCCATGAAATTGTTGCAATGGAGCTGCGTGTGGAAGCCCACAATGCTGCTGCCCAACAAGCCTTCCAGCAACTCATTGCGCCAGGGACAGATTCCGATGGTCTCCGCATTGGGCCAGGGAATATGCCAGAACATGATGACTGTGGCCGCCGGCAGGCGTTTGCGAATCATGGCGGGGGCCAGGGCGAAGTGATAATCCTGCACCAGGATGATGGGCTCTTTTGAATCGACTTCACTGCAGACCGCGTCGGCGAATTTCTGGTTGACGGCAAGGTACTGCCGCCAGTCCTCCGCGCGGAACACCGGACGAGCGTGCGCCACGTGACACAGGGGCCACAACCCTTCGTTCGAGAAGCCGTAATAGTAGCCCTGCTGCTCTTCCTCGGAGAGCCACACGCGGCGGATCTGATAGGCATTTTCTCCCGGCGGCACGCTGATGTGATCGTTGCGGTCCACGGTTTCGCGGTCGGCGTCGCCGCTGCCGTGGGCCACCCATACGCCGGAGCAGGCATGCATCACCGGTTCCAGCGCAGTCACCAGACCGCTGGCGGGATGCTGAACTTCAATCGAGCCATCGGCCGCGTGCCGGTGGATGTACGGTTCGCGGTTTGCCAGGATGACAATTCTCTCGCCGTGCAGATGTAGGTTCAGGCTTTGTTTCAGGTTTTGCGCAGTCCACTGTCCGGGCGCGTCTTCGCGCTCGTTGGCCATCCGGCCAACCAGTTCACGCATGTCGCTGAGAATGGGCTGGAATTCCCGGCCCTTGTCCCCTCCGGTGCGAAGCAGGCGGCGAAGTTCCAGACTCCAGTCGTAGCGTGCCCATTTGGCTACGAACATCGGCACCACAAAAGCCATGACGGCCAGGATGCCAAAGGTAACAAACAGGAAGGTTCGCGCACTAGCCTCCCGCCGTTCGATAAAGCTCAGATCGTGCAGCAGGATCGCGAACCCCAGTTCTTGTCCCTGGTTCCCGATTGGCATGACGCTGACATGCACGCGGCCCGTGGGCAGGGTTGCGACGGTGCTCCACTCCTGGATGCGGCCCTCTCCGTCTCCGCTCGGATCGGCTGCACGAACCCGAGCTCCAACCGTCCAGCAGTTCAAATCGTCCGGGAATCCGGGGGTGCTGGCTCGCGACTTGAAGGTGGTATCGCAAACCGCCGCGCCCATTACGCGTTCGTCCCGCGCGAAGGCCATTAATTGTTTCTGAAGATCGTTGGGCTCCCCATACCAGGCAATGGCGAGCGACTGCCTGGCGCCGACCAGCACCATCTTGGCCCGTGAATTGACGTCGCGCTCAAACCATTCGCGCGCTGTGGTCTGCACCACGCCCGATGCTACCCAGGTTAAAAGAGCCAGACCCAGAATTAAAGCCAGGATAAGTCGCGCCATGCGGGGCATGTTTTTATTGAAACACGTTCATCTTGTGCTAACGTGCGAAATATGCAGCT
>JANYJN010000760.1 GCA_025358475.1 Candidatus Solibacter sp. | reverse complement strand
GATACATTGCTCTTGCTCCTGGAAGATACGAAGCAGTTTGAGTGCCACAGCCTGGCCAGCCCGAATTTGCGCCCCTAAAAGAGCGGTCCGTAACGGTTGCGGCTCTGATGGGAATTGCGGTTGCGTCAATCAGAACCGCGACCGTTAGGGAGCGATTTGCTGACCGGCTGTAGCATTTTCATCATTCGTCGCGACGCCCACTGGGTAGCTCAGCAGACGCCGCGCAGGGCGTCGAGGACGCCTTCGGCGGTGGTACGCCAGGAAAACTGGGCGGCGCGGAGCGGACCGGCGGCGGCGAGCCTTTCGCGAAGGTGGAGATCGGTGACCAGACGATGCATGACCTCGGCGATGGCGGAAGGGTCGTGCGGGTCGAATTTCAGGGCGGCCGTGCCGGCGATGCCGTTCATGGGCTCGATGGCGGAGCAGCCGGTGGGCACGCCGGCGGCGAGGGCCTCCAGCACGGGCAACCCGAAGCCCTCGAACAGGCTGGGGTAGAGGAACGCGGCAGCGCGCGCGTAAAGATCGTACAACTGCTCGCGCGGGATCCAACCTGGGAAGTCCACGCGACCGGCAAGTTGGAGGCGGTCGCGGAGGGCGTGCAGTTCGGCGGAGAAAAAGCCATGGATGCCGCAGACGACCAGGCGATACTCCGTATGCCGTTGGGAGAAAACGGCGAAGGCGCGCAGCAGGCCATCCAAATTCTTGTGCGGGTGGAGGGTGGAGACAGCCAGCAGGAACGGCTCGGGACGGCGCTGGGCGGCGAGATCGAAGAATCTTGGATCGACGCCCGATAGGACCGTCCGGATTCGGGCAGGCGGGAGGCGGTACCAGCGGCGCAGGTCGTCCGCCGTGGCGCCGGAGACGGCTACGATGCGGCGCGAGACGGTGATGCTCCAGAACAAAAAGAAATTCCAGAACGGCAGATCGAACCAGCGGAAGTATTCGGGGTGCCGCTTGTGCTGCAGGTCGTGAAACACGGTGACCTGCGGGCAGCCGCAAAGGATGGGCGCGGTGAAGCCGGGGTTGAAGAGCACGTCGAGCCGGCGGCGGACGGCGGCCAGGGGCAGCATGGTCTGCTCCCAGAGGAGGCGCGCGGGGCGGTTGACGGCACGGACGGCTTGCGGCACGTGGGTGAAGTTGGCCTGCGCGGGGACCAGGCCGGAGCCGGTTTCGCGATTAGTGAAGACGAAGTAATGGTTATGGCGGTCGATTTCAGCCAGCGCGGCCAACAGCGACCGCAGGTAGATCTCGGTGCCGCCGACGGCGCCCGGAATCAGGTAGAGCGCGTTCACTCCGATGCGCAACGGCATGCTATCGGCCCGGGCGCAACATCGACTGGGCCATGGCGAGATCGTGTTGGGCGTCCTGGATTTGGGGATCGATCGCCAGGGCGCGCCGGTATTGCTCTATGGCTTCCGCCGGCCGGTGGGAGTTAAGAAAAATCTTGCCACGGAAGACGTAGGTGATGGCAAAGGTGGGGTCGATGCTTTCGGCGGTTGAGAGAGCGTCGAGGGCTTCCGCCCAACGCCGCTGCCCGGCGTAGACCTTGGCGATTTGGGTGAAGACCTGTGGGGTAGGCACGAGGGCCGCGGACTGGCGGAGTTTGGCGAGGGCCAACTCGGGTTGATGCAGAGCGTCGTAGGCGAGTCCCCAATCGTGGAGGAGATCGGCAGTGGGCGGCTTCAGTTCGGCGGTCTTCTGGAATTCGGCGACGGCGAGATCGCTTCGTCCCTGCTCAAAGTAGGCGAAGGCGAGCTGGAAGTGGGCGCGGATCTTGTTGGGGGATTTGAGGGCGGTATCCCGCCAGAGGAGAATGGGGTCGCTCCAAACCTCCGCGCGGGCGTGGGTGGCAAGGGCCGCGGCTACCAGCAGGGCGGCGGCGGCTGTGGCCAAAACCCTGGGTTCGACCCTCAGGCGGCGGAGCAGATCGATGGCAATCAAGATGAGGCCGAGGATGGGAAAGTACATGCGGCGATCGGCGACGGGGTCCTGAATGGGCAGGATGCTGGAAGTGGGGGAGAGTAGCAGGAGGAAGACGAAGTAGCCGTAGCCGGACAGGGGGAAGGTGCGGCGGTAGCGCCATGCGGCGGCGGCCACGGCCAGCCATGCGGCGAGGTAGAAGATTGCGCCGTGTTCGAAGATGCCGTGCGAGATGGGAAAGTCCCAATCCAAGGTGAGATTGATGGGCAACAGGAAGTTGAACAGATAGGTGAAGACGGCGCGGAACTGGGTGAAGAGGTACTGATACCAGGTGAAGTCCTTCATGGCGAAGCCGGCGCTGCCTCCGGTACCCTGGCCGAGAATCATCCGCCAGAAGAGCGCCACGCCGGCGGCGGCCCCCAACCCGAGGACAACGTAAAGCCTCCAGTTGGCGCGAAGGGCGCGCAGCGGGAATTGGGGGTTCCACCAGAAATCGGTCAAGACAAACAGCGCGGGCAGGACCACGGCCTGTTCCTTGGTGAGCACGGCGGCCGCGAAGAGGAGCAGCACGGGGAGGACGCCGGCCCAGGTAATGGCTGGAGAGCGCCGGTAAAGAAAGGCGGCAAAGGAGGCGCAGCCGAACATTCCGCAGAGGGCATCCGAACGGCCGGAGATATAGGCGACGCTCTCGGCCTGCAACGGGTGCAGCAGAAACAACAAGGCGCCGAAGACGGCCCACGGCAAGCGGCTCGATTTTTCGGTTCCCGCCCACCCCACGAGGCGTCGAATCACCAGGAAAACGAAGATGCCGGTAAGCGCGTGAATCAGGATATTGAAGACGTGATACGAGGACGTATCCTCCATGGAGATGCGGGTATTGACCCAATAGGTGAACATTAAGACCGGGCGCACCGGGCCGATCCAAGAGGAGAGCGGTTGCGACGCCGATGGCAATGCAAACTGCTGTTTGGTGTCGTCAAACAGAAATCCGGTGTGCATCGCCGGGCCGTACACCCAGAAGAGTACCGCCAGCGCCGCCAACCCAGCGCCGTACCACGCCCAGGGACGTGGGGCCGGTGCCACCACGCGCGCGGAATCAGGCTTCCTGGTTTTCATGATTCTTGAGGTGTTGCAGGTGATATTCGAGGATGGCCACGCGTTGCGCCAGGGCGATGTTGTTATCGCGCAAGTGCGAAATGATGACCGAGAAGCGGAAGAGCATGACCAGCACGACGCCGCCGGCGAGCAGGAAAAGCGTCAGTGGCGAATCCGGCAATCCGATCAGGTTGCGAACCGCATCGAGCAGCGGGTGCATCCGCGAGAGAATCAGCATGGCGGCGGCGGCCAGCAGCCATGTCACGGAGTACTCCACGCGAATGTGCGCCCGGCGCACGCTGATCAAGATGATGACGAGCAGGATAACGCTCAAACCGGTGGTGACGTTCAAGAGGCGGTCCATCTATCCTCCAGTGCCGCGCTCGCGCTGCGCGCGGCGGAAGCGGCGATCAAATTTCAGTACGTTGACAAAAACCCCAAGCAGCACGTGCACCACGTAGTAGAGGGACTTGAGAGCGGTGATGGAAGAGCGGCCGGTGGTGCGCGGGCGCATCTTGCAAGGCACCTCTTCGAAGCGGAAGCGGCGGCGCTGCAAGACCACCAGGGCTTCAATCTCGGGGTATTCCAGCGGGAAACTCTGGCGGAAGACGTCCAGCGCGCGGCGGTTAACGCCCACGAAACCGGAGGTGGGATCGTGCACCGCCTTGCCTAGCACGGGTCGCAGCACAAGGCGAAAAAAGCGGATGCCGAGCGAGCGGACGGTGCCGGTGCGGGAACCGTTTTCGGCGACGAAGCGCGAGCCGATCACCATTTCGCAGCCGGTGGACTTGAGCTTCTCGAAAACGCGGGAAATATCGCGGGCATCGTGCTGCCCATCGCCATCCACGCGGATGACGTATTGATATCCGAGTTCGTAGGCCAGTTTGTACCCGGCCTGCACGCAGCCGCCGACGCCGAGATGGTGGGGCATGGGCAGCACTTCGGCGCCGGCCTGACGCGCCACTGCGATGGTGTTATCGGAAGAGCTATCGTCGATCACGAGGACCGGAACTCCGGGAACGTGCTGGTGGATGTCGCGGACGACATCGCCGATGGCGGCCTCCTCGTTGAGGGCGGGCACGATGACCAGCAGGGAGTCGGGGGCGTTGGGGGAGATCACAGGGAGGCCATCCTTCGGGCGCTGATGGAATGACTGCGCAGCAGATGGCGGAAGATGGCGGGGGTGATGCGGGCACGGGTGCGAATTTGGCGACGCTGGGGCCACAGGCGCGGCAGGTTGGCGAGCAGGGCGGCGTGGGCGCGGACGACGTACCAGAGCATTCTGGGCGAGGCGTTGCCCTCGGCGCGGAATCGCGCGGCGCTTCCCTGGCCCTTGAAAATGTACCAG
>JANYJN010000744.1 GCA_025358475.1 Candidatus Solibacter sp. | reverse complement strand
CGAAATACCGATCCATAGCCGTTATCTCTCCCCCTCGTTCTCCCCACGAAGACAGCCTGCCCCGGCCTGTCGAATCCGCCCCCGCCCCCCCGCGCCGTCTTGGTGGGGCGGACCCCCCGGTCCCGCTGCCGGAGGCGTCGGCCGTCCAATTCGCCCATCGTCGCCATTTTGGTAGCCTGTCCAATCCACCCCAAGCTCTCCCCCCCTCTTCTCAGCCCCAAAATGCGTTCTCCGCGCTATCTCGGAGTCTCCGCGCCTCCGCGTCAAATCGACACCCGCCTTCTAAAACGCACCCCGTGACCGCCCCGTGGTGGGGCAGGCCTCCCGGCCTTTCCAATCCGAGCGAAGCTCGGACACCTATCTTCCTCCGCTCCCTCCGCTCCCCGCCCGGAGATAAATCCCGATCCGCCCCTCCACCCGGTTCTCGCCTTTCTCAGCCCCAAACTGCGTTCTCCGCGCTTATCTCAGCGTCTCCGCGCCTCCGCGTCAAATCGATGCCCGCCCTCTCAAACGCACCCCGTGGCCCGTCCCCACACCCCTCACCTAATCACCAACGGAGCGATCTCATCCGTGATCGCCCCCTCCACCAATTCCGGCGCGAAGATCCCGCCCACCGCATCCTCGAACTCGCACAGGTACTCCTGCCGGAACCACCGCTCGCCCATCGTCGCCTGCTCCTCTTTCAAAAACCCCTCCCGAATCCGCGCGCACTCCGTCGCCGGCGCCCGGAACCGCTCCCAGTCCGCTCCCCCGTTCGCCCACGTCTCGTAGAAGAACCCCCGCTTCCCGAACGGTGTGCTCATCAGCCACAACGCCCCGTCGCTCACCGCCAGCATCGGCCGGATCGCCATGTATAAGTCGTCGCTCACCCGCGCCGCTTCGTCTACCAGCAGCAGCGAGACCGCCGAGAACCCGCGTACCGTCGATTCGGCCCCCGGCAGTCCCACGATTCGCGACCCGTTCGGCAATGCAAGCGACATCTCGTTGTCCCCGTCCCCCTTCACCTGGATCCCCAGCTTCCGCACGAATCCACTCGCTTTTCGCAGGAATTCGGCGCTCTGCCGCCCGCTCGGACTCACCACCACCGTCAGGCTCTCCGCCACATGAGTTGCCTCGTAGATCGCTTTTGCCGCGGTGATCGTCGATTTTCCCCATTGCCGGCTGCAATTCAAAATCCCCCGCTTGTTCATCGTCCGCAGCACCCGAGCTTGCAGCGGATCCACCGGAAGTCCCAGCCGCGTCTTAACCCATTCCGCCGCGTCCGCCCCTGAGGCGCTCGGTTCTTGCGCCTGCCCTGGGTGCGCGCCGCGTTTGTTCTGCTTTTTCATAGACCACATCACGCCCCATCCTAGCCCGCCATTGCGGAAAATAAGCTCTGAATACCTCATTAAATGATGTAATGCCCCGGACTAAGTCGATATCGTTCAACCACTTTCGCCTAACTCGACCTTATTAAATGTTGGCGTGACCGTTCGTTGCGTCTTCGGTGGTGCAGCCTCCCTTCTTCCTCCGCTTTGTTAGTGTTCTCTGGGCTTATCTCAGCGTTCTCTGCGTCTCTGCGGTGAATCCTCCCCTTGACACGCGTTCTATCATAAAGTTAGAGGGGTATAATGTCTTCACTTAGACGAATTCGTTCTTCACGGGCCAATGGCGCCCGCTCCAAGGGTCCACTTACCGCCGAGGGCAAACAGCGTTCTTCTCAAAATGCCCTCCGCCACGGCCTGCTCTCTAAACAAATCGTCATGTGCGATGAATCGCCCGAAGGTTTCGCGGCCGTCGTCGCCGAACACATCGCTCGCATCTGCCCCGCCGATGGCGTGGAGTTGAGCATGGTCGAGGAGATGGTCGCTTCTCACTGGCGCCTGCGCCGCGCCTGGGCCATCGAAACCCGGTTGCTCGAAAATCAAGCCGCTGCCCAGACTTCCCCAGATCCCCTCGATCGTATAGCCAATGCCTTCCAGGACCTCGCCGCCAAACCCGCCCTCCCCCTCTTGCACCGTTACCAGACCCGCCTTCATCTCAACTATCAGCGCACCTTATACACCATCCTGCTTCTGCGGGACACCGCCGTACCAAACGAACCTAGTCCCATTTCCGAACACAGTGGGATAGCCCTCCTGGCCGGTCCTATCAAGGCCCCTCTTGTGACTGACGAATCTTGTATCGTGGAGCAGGTCCTTCCGCCGGCCAAGCCCGGTCACAATCTTCTCCCCAAGCTGCGGGATAGCATGCATGGTTCTGCCATGACCCTGTCTACCCCAGTCGCCGAGCCCAAGGCCGGCCGCGATGCCGAGCCCCATGTGGGCCCTAATGCCGATCCCCATGCCCATCCCAATCCCTAACTTTCATGCCTCACCGGTAAACTCTATGAAACGTGCCCTCATCACCGGCGTAACATGAACCTTTCTAAAAAACGAATCGTCGTCACCGGCGGAGCCGGCTTCCTCGGCTCCCACCTCATCAAGCGCATGCGCCATCAAGGCTGCACGGACATCTTCGTCCCCCTCTACCCCGATTACGACCTCACCCGTCTCGACGCCATCGACCGTCTCTTCGCCGAACATCGGCCTGAGGTCGTAATTCACCTGGCTGCCGTCGTAGGTGGCATCGGCGCCAATCGGGCCAACCCCGGCCGCTTCTTCTACGACAACGCCATCATGGGCATTCAGCTCATCGAGGCGGCTCGCCGCCATGCCGTGGAGAAAACGGTAGTCCTCGGCACCATTTGTGCTTATCCGAAATTCACTCCCGTACCTTTCCGCGAAGAGGAGCTTTGGAACGGATACCCGGAGGAGACCAACGCACCCTACGGCATCGCCAAGAAGGCGCTCCTCGTGCAATGCCAGGCCTACCGCGAGCAGTATGGCATGAATGCCGTCTTCCTCCTCCCGGTCAACCTCTACGGACCCGGCGACAACTTCCACCTGGAATCCTCCCACGTCATACCGGCCCTGATCCGCAAGTGTGTCGAAGCCGTCGCCGAGGGCCGCGATGAAATCGTGCTGTGGGGCGATGGCTCGGCCCCTCGCGAGTTCCTCTATGTGGAGGATGCTGCCAAAGGTATCGTTCTGGCAACCGAGCGCTACGACAAGCCCGATCCCGTCAATCTGGGCAGCGGCATGGAAATCTCCATCCGCGACCTCGCCAGGAAAATCGCCGGGATCGTCGGTTTCTCCGGCCGAATCACCTGGGACGCGACCCAGCCAATGGACAGCCGCGCCGCTGCCTGGACGTAAGCCGCGCCATGCGGGAGTTCGGCTTCCGCGCGACCACACAGTTCGATGCCGGCCTCCGCAAGACGATAGAGTGGTATCAGTCCCACCGCGTAGCCGCGGCCGGCGCACTTGAGCCATGACAGCCACCCCAGATCCCACCCCTGGGTGAATGGCGCCTACCGCATCCGCACCCCCGTCCGCCCGCTTTCGGAACCCGCGGTGCGCTTGGTTTCTTCGGAAGCCACGGAGTCGCTGACCTCCGATTGTATTTCGCCCGCCGCCGGAGCCGGCTCCCCATTCGCCATTCATCGTGCCGCACTCCGGATGCTGGGCTTTGAGACCCGGCGAACCCGTTACCCGCTCCCTCAGAACCGGTGAAATAATGCGCCACCACCGGCAAATCGTTTGCGCCTGCGAACGTGGGGCAGGCGCTTTCGCCTGCCAATTCCGCTCCCGGGTGAATATTTCACAGCTTCTCACGGCCGGGGCTCCGATCAGAGCCCCGAGCGTCAGCGAGCGGGTTTGCGGTAACACCGAATCTAGCGGTCGGGGCACCTGTGGCAGGAAGCCATGTTGCCGCCGTAATCCGGCCCGGCGCGGGTTGACAGAGGTTTGCGGGACGGCGTATGGTCGAGTGTGCTCATTCAGCGAATTTGGGGTTTCTCCGCCCTTGCCATGATCGCGGCGCTTCATGCCGCTGACACCACCAAGGGACGCAGCGGGCGCGATTGGCCGGTCTATGGCGGCAATTCGGCCGGTACCCGCTACTCCCCGCTGAAGCAGATCGATCACTCGAATGTCGCTCAGTTGCGGGTGGCCTGGACCCATGACACGGCCGATGGTCCGGGCGCTTCACAGACCCAACCGATCGTGGTGGAAGGTGTGCTTTACGGACTCACGCCGAAGCACAAAGTGATCGCTTTGAATGGAGCAACGGGTAAGGAACTTTGGCGTTTCGACCCGGGGACTGCCGGGCGGGGACCGAATCGATCGGTAGTCTACTGGTCCTCTGGAACAGACCATAGGATCTTCTCCGCGCTCGACAGCTTCGTTTACGCACTGAACGCCGCAACCGGAAAACCGATTCCCGGCTTTGGGAAAGACGGCCGGATCGATCTGCGCGAGGGCTTGGGCCGCGACCCGTCCCGAATATCGATCATTCTCACCAGCCCCGGCATTATCTACAAGGACCTGCTCATCGTGGGTGGCCGGACGCCCGAGGCCCTGCCGGCGCCGCCCGGAGATGTCCGCGCCTACGATGTGCGAACCGGCCAACTGCGCTGGTCCTTCCATACGATCCCGCACCCCGGCGAGTTCGGCTACGAGACTTGGCCGAAGGACGCCTGGACGTACAGCGGTTCGGCAAATAACTGGGCGGGTATGGCCGTCGATGAGAAGCGGGGGATCGTCTACGTTCCGACCGGATCGGCGGCGACCGATTTCTACGGGGCGGACCGGATTGGAGATGACCTGTTCGCCAATTGTCTGATCGCGCTCAATGCCCGGACCGGCGAGCGGCTCTGGCACTTCCAGGGGGTCAAGCACGATTTGTGGGATCGCGATTTCCCCTCGCCGCCAACGTTGGTCACCGTCAAGCGCGACGGTAAGGCTGTGGACGCGGTAGCGCAAACCACCAAGCAGGGATGGGTCTACCTCTTCGATCGCGCCAACGGGAAGCCGCTCTTCCCGATCGAATACGGCAAGTATCCCGGCAGTTCCTTGCCCGGCGAAGCCGCCGCGGAAACGCAGCCGCTACCGGCCAGGCCGGCACCCTTCGCACGGCAGTTGCTCACCGAAGACCTGCTCACCAATCGCACGCCGGAAGCGCACCAATGGGCGCTCAGCCGATTCCGCGAGCTTCGCAGCGAAGGGCAGTTCGTCCCCTTCAGCGTGGGACGCGAAACCGTCATCTTTCCCGGCTTCGACGGCGGAGCCGAATGGGGTGGCTCCGCGTTCGATCCTGAGACCGGGTTGCTGTTCGTCAACGCCAACGACTTGCCTTGGACTTCCAGCATGGCGGAGAACCAGGGTGGCGCGTCGGGAAAGCAGCTTTACCTCACCAACTGCGCCAACTGCCACGGCGACGATATGTCCGGTTCGCCGCCGCAGATCCCCGCACTTACCGATATCGGATCGAAGCGTAACCCGCAACAACTGGCGACGGTGATCCGCCAAGGCGCCGGCCGGATGCCCGGCTTCCCGAGTCTTCGGCAAGCGGATCTGAACGCACTCGTGCAATACATGATGAGTGGGGAGAATAAGGAACTGAGCACAAACGAGGCCGCGGTGAAAGCTCCTAGATTCCGCTTTACGGGCTACCACAAGTTCCTCGACCCGGACGGGTATCCGGCCGCAGCGCCACCTTGGGGCACGTTGAATGCGATCAACCTGAACACCGGGGAGTACGCCTGGAAGATTCCGCTCGGTGAGTATCCCGAACTTGCGCAGAAGGGTATGAAGGAGACCGGCACCGAAAACTACGGAGGCCCCATCGTGACCGCCGGGGGCATCGTGTTCATTGCGGCGACTAATTTTGACCGCAAATTTCGCGCGTTCGACAGTGAGACCGGCAAACTGCTTTGGGAAACCACGCTTCCGTTCGCAGGCAACGCAACGCCGGCAACCTATGAGGCCGGGGGGCGCCAGTTCGTGGTGATTTACGCTACGGGCGGCAAGGGCAAAGGGAGTGATCCCACGGGTGGCGTCTATGTCGCGTTCGCACTCCCTGGTCAGACCCGCTGAAGCGTTCGCGATCCCCGTTCAAGCGCGGAACAGCGGACGGATACCCGGCGCCGAGGCCGGCGCTATCGGGCCCCTAAGAACTCGATGGCGCGGGGGAGGTCGGCGTATTCATAGAGAATATAATCCGGCTCGGTTTCGGGAGATCCACCAGGGTTACCTTGCGGGCAGAACAAGATCGTCTTCATGCCAAGCTGCCGCGCTCCGAGGACATCGCGGAAGCGATCGTTTCCAACGAAAATCGCCTCTTCCGGGCCGACCTGCAATTCGGTCAGTGCCGCTTGAAACAGGCGGGGGTCCGGCTTGCGATAGCCGTAGTCGCCCGAGATGACGATGGGCGCGAAGTAGTCGGCCAAGCCGGCGGCCCGAAGCTCGGGTAAACCGTAGGCGCTCTGCGCATCGGAAACCACCGCAAGGCGATGGCGCGTTTTCAACTGGGCCAGAATCTCCCGTGTTTGCGGATAGGCCACCATCCGTTTGCGGGCAATCCCGCGCTGTAGTTCGGCTAGGAGCAGAGGCATCTGCCGGAGTTTCTCCGGTCCGAGAGACCGAGTGTAATCTGTGGCGTACCGGCGCAACACCTCGCGCCAAACCGCGACCACGTCGAACTCGGGGTATATTTCGACGCTCGCAGCGAACTGCTCCTTCATGATGCGGAAGTACAACTCGCGCACTTCGCCACGGTGCAACGCGATTCCCTGATAGGTGAGGAAATGCGCGACAGCACGATAGGCCTCGTCCATCCCCTCATCGGTTTCGATGTCGATCAGCGTTCCGTTGACATCGAAGAGCACGGCGCGAATTTCCATCACGGTGTCCGCAAAATGATTTTGGCTTCTTCCACCAGCCGCCGGCGCTGGGGGGCGCTCACCCAAGAGTTTCGGGCGATGCGCAGGAGCGTGAGAGCCATCTGGAAGGGCAAGCGACCCGTGATAGAGCGGAACGCGCGGTCGCGGTCTGGGAAGTGGCAGGCGTACTCCCAGAGAAAGTGTCCGATGAAGGGATCGGCGGCGTGCTTGTTTCCTGTAGCCTCCAAGAAAGAGTGCTGCAACTCTCCGGCAATCCGTCCGAGATCGAAAACGCGGTCTGCGCGCTTCATCCGTTCCAGGTCGATCGCGATCACGGAGAGGCCCCGGCCGAACAGCAGATTGCTAGGTGTGGCATCGCCATGCACGAGCACCTGATTATCCTCCCACATGCGCGACTTCTGCCGCCAGCGGTCGCGCAACCAAGACAATTCGTCCGCGTCCCAGGCGCCGATCACCTGCTTCATTTGCAGCTTCCGGACCAGCCTGTCCAGATAGTCGCAGTCTTGATGAAAATCCACCCCCAGCCCGTTCGCTGTGCGGTTGTGCAGGGTCGCCAGAAAGTACGCCAGGGCGGTTAACTTCTCATAGAGTGGCTGGGATCGCCCCTGGTGTATCGCCTCATTGACGAAGGCGCTTAGCGGATCACCCCTGGCATATTCTTCTACCAGAACACCGTTGAGCCAGGAATTGGTGCCCAGCGGACGAACAACGTGATGCGGGTAACCGTCCAGCCCGTAGCTGCGCAGGAGCTTCAGATTGTCGAATTCCTGTCGCATGCGCTGCATGGCAATGGCCGTATGGTGGCCTTCGTTCATGAAATACTTGCCGACAATTTGTGCGCTGCTATGGCGCTCTTCGTAGAGATAGACTTTGCTGTCCTTCATGCTGAAGACGCGGAACTCGGCCCCATTGTTGCAGACGCCGATTTGCGGGAGGACGTCGTGCACTAGAAACAGATGCAAAGGATCGTGCGAAGAGAGCTGGCCAAGGTACTTTTTTGCCACAGGCATGCTTTAGAAGGAAGGCGCCGGCCCTGCACGATCAGACTAATTGATGGTGATCCGCCGCCGGGGGCTAAACTTCCAATCTTACCTTCCAATTGTAACACGATTGAAAGAGCGGAAAGTTCACTTCCACTGTTAGTATCAGGCTGGTCCTGTTATTCCATCGAGTCTGCCCTTGAGAGAGCGAATTGACTTGGCGGTGCTAGATCGAGTCTGGGATTTGTGCACATCACTACATGCTCTGTGGCACGCCGCCGCGTAGCACCCGGCTGATGCCTGTATCCACGTATACCAGGGAACCGTTGCTGCGCCAAAAAACGCTGCCTGGGGCTGCGAAACTATTTCTCTCCAGAAGCCGATTGGACCGATACGTGCTGAAGAGCGGCGTATGAGCGGCTTGCGGGCGACGGCAGCCATCCCTTACTACACGACATGGCCGGAACCCGGTCTCGGGCGGGTTTATGCCTGAGTTAATACGACTCGCTCTAACGACAGAGTATCTGGGGAGCCACTAAGCCCCATCACGAATGAAAAAGAGGAGTAATCATGAAAGGTCTTGTTTACCACGGCACGAAGAACGTCAGCGTTGATACAGTTCCGGATTCGAAGATAGAGAAACCTACGGACGTCGTCGTAAAAATCACGACTACAAACATTTGCGGTTCGGACCTTCACATGTATGACGGCCGAACCAATGTAAAAAAAGGAACAGTCTTGGGTCACGAAAACCTAGGACGGGTTGAGGAAGTTGGAAACGCAGTCGATACCGTGAAAGTTGGCGACTACGTTTGTCTTCCATTCAACATTGGGTGCGGCTTCTGCGCCAACTGCGAGCGAGGATTGACGGGCTTCTGCCTGACTTGCGCGGAGCCGGGTTCAGCCGGCGCCGCTTACGGATTCGCAGGCATGGGGCCGTACCGCGGCGGACAGGCGGAATACCTTCGCGTCCCGTATGCGGACTTCAATTGCCTGCAGCTTCCCGCCGACGTGAAAGAAAAAGAGAACGATTACGTGATGTTGTCGGATATCTTTCCCACCGGTTGGCATGCCACCCGGCTGGCCGGCTTAAAGCCCGGAGATTCCGTGGTGATTTATGGTGCCGGTCCGGTAGGACTGATGGCAGGCCTATCCGCCATAATTCAGGGAGCCAGTAAGGTTATGATCGTCGATCGGCATCCCGATCGGCTGAAGCTGGCGGAGAAGATCGGCGCCGTTGCGATAGATGACTCCAAAGGCGACGCCGTCGAAAAGGTGCTGGCTCTCACCGAGGGTCTGGGCGCAGATTGCGGCTGCGAAGCAGTTGGCTTTCAGTGCCAGGATCATCATGGTCATGAGGTTCCGAATCTCACTATGAACAACCTTGTGAACTCCGTCAAGGCAACCGGCGGGATCGGCGTTGTGGGTGTTTTCCTGCCCACTGACCCGGGGGCTTCGGATGTTATGGCCAAGAGCGGCCAGATTGCCTTCGACTTCGGCACGTTTTGGTTCAAAGGCCAGAAAATCGGGACAGGCCAAGCGAATGTTAAGGCATACAACCGCAAGCTACGGGACTTGATCACCGCCGGAAAAGCGAAGCCGTCAATCATCGTCTCGCATGAACTGCCTCTTGACCAGGCACCTGCCGCTTACAAGGATTTTGACGACCGCAAGAAGGGCTGGACCAAAGTGATTCTTAAACCCGCAAAATAGAACCGTGGCTTAACACTATCAGCCCGACGCTGCATCGGTCCAAGCTTAGATGATCGTCCCCCACTGGTGTTCGCCAAGGACACACAACACCATGCTTTCGCGCGCCGTCGCCAGGGAGTTATGCAAATCCTGGCCCGGCGTTGTCTTCTCAAACATTGGCCCCTGGTGTGCAGGGCTTACCGCATGAAACGAAGGAATATGTTGGGTGTTCTGGCGGGCATCGGCATCGCGGCGACTAGCAAGGCTCAGGGGGACGGAATGACCTATCGAAACTTCGGAAGAACCAACGAAAAAGTCTCGGTGATCGGGTTGGGCGGCCATCATATTGGCCGCCCTAAGGACCCGAACGACGGGATTCGCGTCATCCGTAGCGCTATTGACCGCGGTATCACCTTCATGGATAACTGTTGGGATTACCACAACGGCGAAAGCGAGCGCCGCATGGGACTGGCACTGCGTGACGGGTACCGGCAGAAAGTGTTCCTGATGACGAAATTCGATGGCCGGACGAAAGACTCGACGGCCCGGCAGATTGATGAATCGCTGCGCCGATTGCAGACAGATCGCGTCGACCTGATTCAGTTTCACGAAAACATCCGAATGGAGGATCCCGACCGCTTCTTCGCTTCCGGCGGGTCGCTGGAAGCCTTGAGGGAGGCGAAAACGGCAGGGAAGATTCGATATATCGGCTTCACGGGGCACAAGGATCCAGCGGTGCACCTGAGAATGCTCGAAGTCGCAGCTGCGCATGGTTTCCAGTTCGACTCATGCCAGATGCCGCTGAATCTAATGGACGCTCACTTCCGCAGCTTTGCGCAACTGGTAATGCCCAAACTGGTGGAGCAGGGAATTGCCGTGCTCGGTATGAAATCGATGGGGGATGGAAACCTCCTCAAGAGCGGAACGGTTACACCTGTCGAGTGCCTGCATTACGCGCTGAATCTACCGGTTTCCGTGGTGATAACTGGATGCGAGAGCATGGAAAGGCTCGATCAGGCGGTGGAAGCTGCGAGCACATTCCGGCCGATGGATAAGGCCCGAATCTCCGCTCTGCTCTTGAAGACGAGGGCCGCCGCCATGACCGGAAAGTACGAACCATTCAAGACCACAGCGAAGTTTGATGGCACCGCGAACAATCCCCTATGGATGGGTTGACGCCGTGGTTTTGTTGGCGCCTATTCTCCCGCGTAAGCCGGGTTAAGCGGGTTAAAGGTCACCTGACCGATTTTGGCCGGCCCGTCCGGCTTTGGCATGTGAAAGCTGCACCCGTGTATAGAAAGTGCATGGCAGTTCCTATGCCGCTTATGTAGCGGGCGGCGCAGGAAACGTGCGAGTGACGACGATACGAAGGTACGAGCGAACACTTTGGATAGTATGCGGGTCTTTCGCACACAAAGTCCGGCATGCCATATTGGCGGAAAGCAGTGATCCGGTCTTGACCGTAGTGCCGCCGTGAAGGCCATCGTGGTTTAGCGAAGTAGGACAGACCGGGCCAAGCGATGTCTGTCCTACTGCTGCTTCGCCTCCAGCTCCGCCCATCGCGCGTAGAGAGCGTGCACCACCTCGGGGGAGTGCATTTCGGCGCGGATAATTACTGTTGCGGGCGGAGAAGGAAACCTCCATGAAGAAGCAGATCAATGGCGTTGCACCGCCGCTCACCGTTTTGATTGGGCATGACGCGGATCGGAGTGAGGTCGCCGTACCCGAGGCGATGAAAGACGCAATCCGG
>JANYJN010000739.1 GCA_025358475.1 Candidatus Solibacter sp. | reverse complement strand
GAAACCACCATGGAGCGCGCACTGCGCTCGAATTCAGAGTAGTAAACGCCATTCTTGGTGGGCTGCATAGTGGTGGCCCCCCACATATCGTGCTCCGGGACGAAGGCCTCCTCTTCTTCGCCGCCGGCGGTGGGAATGCGCCAGATGCCGCGGTGGGAATGGAAGTAGATGTACTTGCCATCGGCCGATTCGACGGGCTGTCCGGCGCCGTTTTGCGGGGCCAGGGCTTGCGGATTTCTGCCGGTAGGCGTGGCCTTCCAGATCTGACCGCGCGATTGGAAGTAGATCCATTTGGCGTCGCGCGAAAAGGTCGCGTTCCTGGCATTGAGCAGGACGCGGGCAGGCTTGCTGCCGGGTGCGGCGGTGAGGGTGAAGACCTCCTCGCCGTGATCGCTGGAGGCGTCGAAGAGGAGCGTTTTGCCGTCGGGCGACCAGCGCAGGCAGCCGACGCGGGGTCCCTTGAGCTGGGTAATTTGCACGCGATGGCGGCCCTCGGCATCGCTGACGAAGATCTCATCGCTGCCGGTTTGATCGCCGACGTTGGCGACCCTGGCGCCGTCGGGCGACCACACGGGGTTGACCTCGCGGCCGGTGGAGCGGAGGAGCGGGCGCTCTTCGACGGCATCGCCGGTGCCGAGCGTGGCGCGCCAGATGGCGGTCGCGGTGGGACTATCGGTATAGGCCAGGCGATTGCGTCCGATGGCCGGATAGTAAGCCTGTTTGCCCGCGATGGCGAGATCGCGCGGGCTGCCGCCGTAAGCGGGCACACGCCAGAGGCGCCAGCCGCCGGCGCGATTGCCGGAGTAGAGCAGGTCCTGGCCATCGCGCGTCCAGGCGATGCCGCGAATGCCGCGGTCGTCGAAGGTGAGGCGGCGCACGGCGCCGCCGGCGGGGTCGCAAAGATAGATATCGGCACCCTCGTGGGACGTGTGGCGCACGAAGGCGATACTGGCGCCGGTGGGCGAGACGGCGGGGGTGGAATCGCCTTCACTGCCCTCGGGCGGGTTGGTGATGCGCTTTACCTTTGCCGGATCAGGGCCGGAAGGGAGCGCGACCACGGCGAGAGCGGGCAACTGCTTCGGGCCGCGCTGCACCACAACCAGCGATTTGCCATCGGCATTCCAGGAGACGGCGGGCAGGGGCTGGGCGGAATCGGCGGCGGGCCCGAGTTCGGCGAGAGAGCGTCCGGCGCCGCCATCGGCGGGGATCACGATGCACTCGGTGAGCCCGTCGGCGAGGCGCAGGAAGGCCAGCGTACCGCCATCGGGCGACCACACCGGCGCCACGTCGCTGGCTTCTCCCTGGGTCAACTGTTGCGGTTTGCCGGAGGGTAACTGGCGCACGAAGACGTGGAAGGCGCCCACCTTGGACGTGGGGCGCGCGCTGTAGGCGATGCGTTTGCCATCGGGAGAAATGGAAGGGTAGGCCTCGGAATCCTCGCCGGCGGAAAGCTGTACGCGCTTTTGGGCGACTTGCGGCCCGCTGGCGAGGCGCCCCATCAGGGTCACGAGGCCGCCCACCGAACAGAGGGCGAGGGCCAACAGTACCGCCGGACGGCGAAAGAATTTGCCGGATGCCATAAGATGCCTCAATAATAAACGCTTGCCGATGACTGCCTAAAGAACGTGACACAAAAACAAACAGCCGCCGATGAACGCCGATAAACGCCGATAGAGACACATGGCTTATCGGCGTTCATCGGCGTTCATCGGCGTTCATCGGCGGCCCATAACCTGAACAGGCCAGGATGCGGTTCAGCCAATTCTCCCAGATGGGGCCGGCGCGGGATGGAAAACGGTGGCCGCCCGGGAGAAGTTGGAACTCCACGTCATCACAACGAAGACGCAAACGGCGGGCGTATTGTTCCGTTCGTTCGGCCGGGTAGAACTGGTCGTGAGTGCGCGCGATGTGCAGCACGGAGGGGCGGAGGGGGGTGGGGCTGGCGTCGTCCCAATCGCCGGGCAGCGCGCCGCAGATGGCGGCCACACCGCGGACGGAATCCGGGTGGGCGGCGGCGAAGCGATAGTTGAGCGACACGGACTGGGAGAAACCGAGCAGCACGCGCCGCTCGGCGGGGATAGCAAGTTCGTGGCCCGCTTCTTCGAGAACGTGGCGCACCATCTCCTGATGCAGGCGGATGGATTCAACGGGGTGGCGGCTGGTGATCCAGCCATAGCCCACATGGTCCGACCCCACACCAAGAAAGAAGCCGTACGGCCCCTCGATGGCGGCGATGGCCTGGTGCGGGCCCACCATGCCGCCGGTGAGAGAGAGCATGTCCTCGGGATTTTGACCGAAGCCGTGGAGAGCGGCCACCAGCACCGTCCGCGGGCCGATGTCAACGGGAGAGTGCAGCAGGTAACGGCAGCCCAGCCGCGCCGAAAAAGTGCGTTCCGCCATAGGTGCGCTACCCCAGCCCGACGCGATGCAGCTTCATGAGATTGGTGGTGCCGGGCCGTCCCACCGGCTGACCCGCCACAAAGACCACCAGCTCGCCCTTTTGCAGAAAACCGCCTTCGATCAGCACGCGGTCCATCTGGTTGAGCATTTCGTCGGTGCTGGAAACGTCGGGCGCGAGCAACGGGATAACGCCGTAGCTGACGGAAAGCTGACGCGCGGTGGTATCGTGCGGCGTGATGGCGAACACGCCGACCGGCGGGCGGTAGCGCGAAATGAGGCGGGCGCTGGAGCCGCGCGAGGTAAAGACGACGATGGCTTTGGCGCCGGAGTCGCGCGCCGCATGATGGGCGGCATCGGCGAGGATTTCCGCGCTCTGCGGCTCGGGCTGATGGGGCGGATCCATGTATCCCTTTTTGCGAATGGAATTTTCGCTCTCCACCGCGATACGGGCCATGAAGCGCACGGCTTCCACGGGATACTTGCCCACGGAGGTTTCCGCGGAGAGCATGACGGCATCGGTGCCATCGTAGATGGCGTTGGCGACGTCGGAGACCTCGGCGCGGGTGGGCGTGGCGTTGGCGATCATAGACTCCAGCATCTGGGTGGCGGTGATGACGAACCGGCCCTTGCGGCGGGCGCGCCGGATGATGGATTTCTGAATGACCGGCACGCGCTCCAGAGAAATCTCCACGCCGAGATCGCCGCGCGCCACCATGACTCCGTCGGTGACGTCGAGGATGCTCTCAATGTTGTCCCAGGCTTCGGGCTTCTCAATCTTGGCCACGATGGTGATGGGCCGCCCGCCCAAGCGGTCGCGCAAGCCGCGCACGTCGCCCGAGTTGCGCACGAAGGAGAGGGCGATCATGTCGACACCCGCGGTGAGTCCGAAATGCAGGTCGGCCAGATCTTTTTCGGTGAGCGAAGGAATGCTCACCTGCACGCCGGGGAGGTTGATGCCCTTGTGGTCGCCGATGGGGCCGCCGGAGACCACGCGGGTGCGCACGCTAATGCCGTCGGTGTCCAGCGCGACGAGTTCGATGGAGCCATCGGCCAGCAGAATGCGGTCGCCGGGCTGAACGTCGTGGGCGAAGCGGGAGTAGCCGGTGGAGGCGCGCTCGGCGGTGCCCATGACGGATTCGGTGGTGATGGTGAAGGTGGCGCCGGTCCGGAGGATGGCGTAGCCCTCTTCGAAGGACCCGAGGCGAATCTTGGGGCCCTGCAAATCGAGCAGAATCCCGGCGTGGATGCGCGCCTCGCGGGCGGCTTTGCGGACCGCGTCGATGCGCGCCGCGTGATCGTCCTGGGCGCCGTGGGAGGCGTTGAGGCGGAAGACGTCGACACCGGCGGCGAGCAGTTGGCGCAGGATATCGGGCGGATCGGTGGCGGGTCCGAGAGTGGCGACAATCTTGGTATTGGGCATCCCTGAGAACTATCTTGACAGACGGGGCGGAGTCTTCGCGTGGCGGGCGGTCAATTTCGCGATTTCGACGGGGTCGGATAACCACCCAGCGCGGCTTGGTGGGGCGAACCCCCTGGTCCGCGCGGGACGCTCATCCTCCCGCTGCCCCGCAACGATATCAGCATCTTGCAGGGTGCCAGCAGGCCGACGGGGGCGTCGGCCGCGGACCAGGGGGTCCGCCCAGGGGTCCGCCCCACCAAGGCGGCCGTTCTCGGCTTTTCATGAAATTTCGCGGGCCGAGGGCCCATGCAAACAGGCCAGGAGGACTGTCCCAGTTAGGGCCATGGCAGTAATAGTTTCACAATGGCTGACTGGCAGACGTGGCGCAGGTTATTTTTGCGCGGGCACTTACTGTTTGGGAACGTTGTAGGCGAAATTGAGCTGGAGCACGACGCGGTCGCCCTTAAACTCGGCGGGCAGCGGGGGGAAGGGGTTGGAGGCGCTGATGGCGGCGACGGCGGCCTTGTCGAGGGCATCGGCGCCGGATTGAAAGGCCCAAGTCACTTTGCTGACGTTGCCGCTTTTAGTGATGGCAAACAGCAGTCCGACCTTGCCGTGGCGGCCTAATTTCACGCTCTCCGGCATGACGGCGTACCAGTTGCGGCGAATGGTGGCGAGAATCTGGGTCAGGTAGGGGCGGAAGTCCACGCCCATGGGGTCGCTCTTGAGTTCCAGCGCGCTGCCCTGCGCGCCCGGGGAAGGGGGCAAATTGACGCCCTCGCCATAGCCGCCGCTTCCGGCGCCCGGATCGCCCACCATCAGGCCGCCGCTGGGGCTGCCCCCGCGCGAATTCTGGCGGATGGCCTCTGCCACCGACGTGTTGGGAATCGCCACTTTGCTTTGCGCCGGGGGAACGGAAGGCAGGGGTCCACCGACATTTTCCAGGGTCATTTTCGGCTTGAGGACTGTCGGCGGAGGCGGTGGCACGGTGTTGAGGGCGGGGAGTTCGAGTTTCGGCTGCTCCTTGACCACCGCCTCGATCTTGGGCGGTTCGGGCAGCGCGGCGGGTGGAGGCTGCGGCGGGGTGGGAATCGCGGCCGGCCGCTGCGCCATGGGCTGCGAAGTGGAGGGCGCACCGCGCGGCATCTGAATGGTGGGCCGCGGCTGCAAGGCGGCCATGTCGAGTTCCTTGGCGATCTTGCCTTTGTTGGGCGCCGGTTGGGTAAATTCGGTGAGCGGTTCCACCAGCGGAGTGACGATGCGCCGCGCC
>JANYJN010000669.1 GCA_025358475.1 Candidatus Solibacter sp. | reverse complement strand
ACAAGAACTATCTCCACCACGCAATCCAGACGATCCGCAACGTGATGGATTACGCCGAAGAGAACGTCTGGATCACCCACAACCCTGCCCGCAGCCGGTTCTTTCAAAAGCCGAAGAGCCCTACACAAGAGGTCCATGCGATCGAGCAGTCGCAACTGGGGAGCCGGGTTATCGACGAACTCCAGAAAGAACAATACCTGAAGTTGCTGGTCGCCGTCGCCGTGGCCGGCATCGCCGGCGCGCGGCGTCAGGAACTTTGGGTCCTTAGGTGGGACGACATCGTTGAAACGCAAATTCGAATCGACGAGGCCTGGAAACGGTACGAGCCTGCCGAGCAGCGGATCGGCAAACCCAAGACGGGTCGTATGCGTTACGTCCCAATCGGTCCCGGGGTCTTCGGTGTGCTGATGAGGTGGAAGGCGAAGATCAAACCAGCAGACGAAAGGGCGTTCGTGTTCCCTTCGGATTCCAAACACGGCTGGCCGGAGAACCTGGACAACGTTCTGAGGCGGGAGTTGAACCCCTTCGGGAAGCGAGTCGGGATTGGGGGGTTGTCGTTCCGGATGCTCCGGAAAACCGCGGCGTCCCTGTTCGGCAACGACGTGCTGAGCGCCCAGGCGCACTTAGGGCACGCCCGGCCGGATACGACGGCTCTCAACTACATGGCGGCTCCCGCCGTCGAGCACCGGAACCGTGTCACCGAGATCGATGAGGCTCTGCTTGGAGTTCCAAAGAAGAGCACGTCGAAAAAGAAGCGCGCATCGAAAAGCCGCCCCCGGACATCCTCCTAGGCTTGGCGGCCCTCGGGTTACGCTCGCGGCGGACTGCGCCGCATCAATTGAAAACTGCGATTGAAAACCGTGATCCCGTTTAGCGACGGAGTCGACGCCAACATAGGCCGGTCAGCCCATTCTCCTAGCTTGGAAATAGAGCATAAGGAGGGCAGGCCTCAGCAGATATCGATGGGAGTTTTGATGGGGGTCGCTCTTTTTAATTATTCTGTAAGTTGTTGATTTTATGGAGCGGGAAACCGGATTCGAACCGGCGACGTCCAGCTTGGGAAGTTGGGTAATGTTTTGTTTTCAATAATATAAATGCGCATGGCGTTGATTCAGGGCATGAAAAACGCCAACAAAACACGATCCAGTTTCGAGCAGTTTGCTAATGGAGGGTTTTTGGAGGGTAAGGCCCACCCTCGGGGACGGCGGTTCGACAGATTCAGCGCTGGAGGGCCGCGCGGACCGTCCGCACGTCCAGAAACATCCTTTGGGGTCCCGTCTACTCTGTACCCTCGATGGGTACAAAACCATATCGTGAATACCAGGTGACCCGATCCCGATAGGCGTCCGTGATGATGCAGCGACAGCCAACTTCATCGGAAACTCGCATGCTGATGCGGGCATTCATATGGATTACCCGGCTGGAACAGCGGGAACAGCGAACGAATCGTGCGTCTTGCGGCACCATTCCGCGAGCATGGCCCGGTGCTCGTGGAGCGTGTTCTGGAATTGCGGGTCCGCCGCAAGATTCGCCGTCTCGCCGGGGTCCTTTTCGAGATCGACCAACGATTCCCGCTGCTTGCCCTCGCTGTAAGCGCAGTACTTGTAACGCTGGCCGCGCACCATCCGGCCGTCGGGAGTCGGCACCCGGCCGTCCACGGCGGCACCCTGTACCATCCTGTTGGACACCACAACGTACTGGCGTGGGTCCGGGGCGTTCTTCCCGCCCGCCGTATCCTTCAGGCTCAATCCCGGCAGATTCTCCGGGACGGAAATGCCCGCATAGTCGCACAGAGTGGGAATCAGATCGATTCCGGTGTTGACGAGGCGCACGGATGTCCCCGGTTTGGTCACGCCTTTTTGGCTGAGCACGAACGGCACACGCGCCGCTTCCTCGTAAAGGACGGTCTTCTGGTTCCACCGGTGCGAGCCCTGGCAGTCTCCGTGATCGGCCGAGAATACGATCAGCGTATTCGGTTCGAGCCCCGACTCGCGCAGCGCCCGCAGCACCTTGCCGATCTCCGCATCCACTTTCTCGGTCAGCCGGTAGTAGGTCCACAGGTACTCCCGCCATTTCTTCTCGTCAAAATTGCCGACAGGAAACATCGGGGTGCGTTGATACGAGCGGCGCATCAGGGCCACGATATCCGGTTCGTTTTTCTGCGGCTCGAGATTCCGACGCACCGGCGGACACAGGTCGAGCGATGGCGGCTGTCCGACCTCGCCCAACGAAAGTTTCTGGCCTCGCGCCCATTCGCAGATGTTGTGCGGGTTCAGGAAGGACGCCATCATCAGGAAGGGCGCGTCGTGCTTCGCCTGAAGGAACTTCACGGCATTGGCAGCCGTTCGCGGATCCTCCTGGGAAGATTCGATCGTGGCGAACCCATGAACGCTGTTCTCCTTCTCCGGGCAGGGCAGGTGCCACTTACCGAAGTAACCCGTGTTGTAGCCCGCAGCCTGGAACACCTTTCCCATGAGGGGGAGCTTCTGTGGGTCGAGACGGACCTTGGTCCGGTCGTCGTTGTCCATCACGCCGGTTTCCGTCGGATATCGCCCGGTTAACAACGACGTCCGGGATGGGACACAGAGCGGGTTGGCGCAATACGCCCGGTCAAACACCATTCCGTTCGCGGCGATGCCATCCATGTTGGGCGTGCGAATGTACCTCGAGCCCATGCGATAGCTGGCCGCGTCGGCGGACTGTTGATCGGTCGTGATGATCAGAATATTCGGCCCTGGGGCCGCGGGCGCTCCCTGCAAATGCAGATTCGCTCCGCATATAGCCGCGCCTGCGCCGCTCAAGAAAGTACGTCGGTTGATCATTTCAGGTCTCTCAGGTTCTTTCCGTTGACCCCACCCACAAGACAGGTTGACGAATGAAGTAGTTGCGGATCACTGCATCGACACCCGAATCGGCTGGCAGCTTCTTCCACATGTCGATGTAGTCGGCGCACTGTTAGACCAGCCCGCCGAAAAGCAGGGCTTCCTGCCTCATGGGCCAATGCTCGAAGTACATAACGTCGGGCGGCTACTTCCAGCTTATCTTGTCGCGGATGTAAGGGAACATATTGCAGATTCGGATTCATGCGCGTGGCTTCATCGACAAACCATGCGCGGATATGCGCGGCTGCGTGGTCCGAGTACCGCCGTTCGTGGGTGAGCTTCCACGCGGCTGCGAGAGCGGGAGCCTGAACACTTAGTTTCATCAGAAACTTGCGGTGTTCGACGAAATTATCCGGGTTCGTCATGCCATCGCGCTGGATGTAAGGGCCATCCGGATTCTTAGGGTCTGGCCACCAATAGTCACCTTCAGAAAAGAAATCGTGCCGGCCGCCGGCGCTCCGGGCGCTCTGAGCCGCCGTGACAGTGACGGGGTTGTCAGCAAGATACTTCTGTGCGTTGCGCAGGACTCGCGCGCGGTCGAAGCCCAAGCGGGAGAAAATGGGGCGCATATGGGTGACAGTCAATCCTTGGAACTGCCGCCGTACGATTGGGTTGCCCGGCCAGGTTGGTATGGCAGTTCAGCACAATTCTATGCCGCATGCACCGGAAGCACATCCATCTTTAGTTAGAGATATCTTCGATTGCCACTACCAGCCGGGGCGAAGGCCGAGCCGGATTGGCGCGACTTTATAACCAACGATAGAGGCGCGTCTAGCTGCCTAGGGATAGAATCAGGCATGGGCGGACTTCCGCCGGTTGGCGCTGGGCTGGTTCGACGGGCATGAAGAACGCTGGTTGGTCAGGCACCAGAATCGATAGGTCTGCTTCGGAGAACCATGCGTGCAAGAGATTCTGCGAGCGTTGATTTGCTTTGCGCCTGCCATCGTGGCGCTGATCGGTCCCTCTCCGGCTAGCGCGCTCGACCCTAAGAAGAAGGTGTCCCAATATGCCCTGGAGTCCTGGCAGGCGAAGCAGGGCTTGGCCAATGGCGGGATACTCAGCATTGCACAATCGGCCGATGGCTACCTCTGGCTCGGGACCCGGCGAGGCCTGGTGCGATTCAACGGCTCTGAGTTCCAGCTCTTCGACCGGCGGGCGTCGGGAGGGCTGATCGGCCGAAACGTGTATCACATTGAGCCCCGCCGCGATGGCAGCCTGCTGTTTTCAACCGAAGGCGGAGCCGGCTTGATCGAGCTGCGGAACGGGAAGTTCTCTCCCTACCCTATGCCCGCGCTGCCCAACCCCAATATCCGCATCTTTCACGAAGGCCGCGACGGGACCGTCTGGATTGGAACGAACGGTCCTGGCTTGGCCCGCGTGAAGGACGGAAAGCTGAAGATCTACAGCGCCGCGGACGGAGTGGGCACCAATATCAAGGCAATTCTGGAGGCAAGGGACGGAGCCATCTGGATCGGTGACTATGGCCTCGGCGTCATACGCTTGACGGGTGACCGCATAAGCCGGTACGGGATTCCCGAGGGGCTGCCCAGCAACGACGTCCGGGCCATCCTGGAAGATCCCGACGGCACGCTTTGGTTCTCCACGCTGGGTGGTCTGGTAAGGTGGCGCGATGGCAACCTCACGACCTTCACGCGCCGGGACGGGTTATCTCAGGATCGGGTGTTCCCTTTATGCCGCGACCGCAATGGCAATCTCTGGATCGGGACTGAAGGGGGCGGCCTCAATCGCATGGCGGGCGGCCGTTTCAGCACTCTAAGCACAAGGGAAGGATCGACTTCCGATGAGATCCGTAGCCTGTTCGAGGATCGCGAGGGCAATCTCTGGTTTGGCACCGCGGATGGCGCGCTATTTCGGCTCAAAGATGAGAAATACTCGGTGTTCACGCACCAGGAGGGGCTCTCGAGCGACCTGGTGAGGGCCGTCTTCGAAGACCGGGAACGGAATATCTGGGTGGGGACCGCCGAAGGCGTCAGCGTGTTGCGCGGAAGCGACATATTGCGTCCACGGGAGCCTTGGATGGCGGGCACCGTGACCACCATGATTCAGGACCGTTCAGGCGGATTCTGGATCGGTACCCTGGGGCAGGGATTGCGGTGGGCACACAACGGGCAGACACAGATATTTTTCCCGAATCAGAGAATCACGGCGCTGTTCGAAGACAGGGAAGGCGGTATTTGGGCCGGCGTATTGCCGGGGATAGCGCGGATCCGGAACGGCCACGCTGAGGCCGTCGGGGTTGGGACCTCCATCGCCCGAGCCCGGATCGTGGCCCTCCGGCAAGATGCTGCGGGAGCGTTGTGGACCGCCGCGGAATCCGGGGTCATTTATCGCATCACCGGAACCGAGGTCAAAGAATACTCGTTACACGGAGCAGGTTCCCTCGCCGGGACAACCTCTTTGCACCTGGACGAACCGGGAGGGTTGTGGATCGGAACCACAGAGGGACTTTGCCGGTTCCAAGGAGGTGCGCTCCAGTGTTACTCGGTCGCTGACGGCCTGGCCGAGGACCAGGTGAGTTCAATCCTGGAAGACGATCAGGGCTTCCTGTGGTTGTCCGGATTTCGAGGTTTTTCGCGCATCGCGAAATCGGCTATCCAGCAGTACCGCCGGGGTACCAGCCCGCCATTGCCCGTATGGTTCATCGAGCACGCGAATGGCGAAGCCACATCGAGCGGCGCCCAAACGCCTTCGGCCTGGAAAGGGCGCGATGGGCGCCTCTGGTTTGGCAGCCTCCACGGGCTGATCGGGATTGATCCTGCGGCCGCCCGGCCGGACCCACTACCGGTACCGATTGTGATCGAGGAACTGCTGGTGGACCGGTCGCCCCTGTCGTCGCTCAGATCATCGAATGGCTCCCCAAAACTGGCTGCGGGTGTTCGGGACATCGAGTTCCGGTTCGTCGGCCTCAACTTGGGCGATCCCGCCGGTGTCCGGTTCAAATACCAACTGGAGGGCTATGACACGAACTGGACCGACGCCGGCAATCGCCGCGTAGCCTATTACACCAACCTGCCTGGCGGCACCTACCGCTTTCGCGTCATGGCCGCCAATAGCGATGGGGTGTGGAACGAAAACCCGGCCACGCTGCCCTTCGTCAAAGATCCCCATCTTTACGAAACCTGGTGGATACGTCTGCTGTGTGCGGGTGCGCTCGGCGGGGCGGCCTGGCTGGCGTACCGGACGCGGGTGGGCGGACTGCGCAAGCGATTCGCGGCGGTCCTGGCCGAACGCAACCGCATCGCCCGAGAACTTCACGATACGGTGGAGCAGGGTCTCACCGGTGTCATGCTGCAACTCGACACAGTATCGGCCCACTGGTCCAGTTCGCCGGACGTGGCCCGGCGCGGACTGGACTTGGCGCGCAACATGGCGCGCCACTGCATGGGCGAAGCGCGAAGCGCGGTGCGCGACCTCCGCTCCGAGAGTCTGCATACCGGAGATGCGGTGGCAGCGTTGCGGCAGATGGCGGTCGAGTTCGGGTCGGCCGAATCGCCCGAAATTCGCGTTGACGTGCAGGGCGCCCCCTGCACGTTGCCGCGGGACGTGGAGATGACACTGCTGCGCATCGGACAAGAGGCGCTGACGAATGCCGTCAAGCACGCCCAGGCGACCCGGATTGATCTCGAAGTGCAATTCGCTTCGAACCACATCGCTCTGCGAGTCTGCGACGATGGCATCGGGTTCGTAGCTGAATCTTCGCTCCTGAGTGCCGCCTCCGGCCACTTCGGCGTGCTCGGCATGCGGGAGCGCGCAAATAAGGTTGGAGGAAAGCTCGTGATTCACAGCAGCCTTGGTGGCGGCACAACCGTGGACTTTCGCGTTCCCCAGGCAGACTCAGCCGGCAACCTTCCGGTAGGGGAGGATGTATGAGCGCAACGCCGAAAATAAGGATAATGCTGGTAGACGATCACTTTTTAGTCCGCATGGGCCTGATCGGTACGCTCGGCGCTGAAGCGGACATGACAGTGGTGGCTGAAGCGGAGAACGGCACCGAAGCGGTCTCCCAGTTCCGGCGCGTCCATCCCGACGTAACGCTAATGGATTTGCGACTGCCAGGCATGGACGGCGTCGAGGCGACGGCGGCGATTCGCCGGGAGTTTCCAAAGGCTCGCATCATCGTGCTTACGACATACGACGGCGACGAGGATATCCATCGCGCGCTGGAGTCTGGCGCCGCCGGATACCTGCTGAAGGAGATTCAGCGTGATGACTTGCTGCGGGCGATTCGCGATGTGCATCTGGGCAAGCGCTTCCTACCGCCGGAGGTGGTTGCGCGCCTCGCGCATCGGCCATACGGCTGCGACTTGACGGGCCGCGAACTCGCGGTACTTGAACGGATTGTTGGCGGCATGAGCAATCGACAAATCGGAGATGACCTGTCCATTTCCGAAGGCACCGTCAAGACTCACGTGAATAGCATTCTCAGCAAACTCGCCGTCACCGACCGCACGCAGGCTACGGTTGCCGCCATCGGCAGGGGCATCGTGCGACTGCACTGAATTTGGTGCGGGCCACAGCGAGAAGTTTGTTCACCCTACCGACCGGTAAGCTGTTGCACTTCCTTGCGTAACGGACGCACCGCCTTGGCGAAAATCATTTTGTATGCGGCACAGAAGTAGTCCAGATCGGCGAAGTTTCGGTGAGGGTCGTGACGGTGTTTGGGGCAGCCGCCATGGCACATCGACTGGTATTCGCATGCCTGGCAATCTGGGTGCGCGATCGTCTTGGTCGCGGCGAATCGATAGCGGCGCTGGAGTCGGGAAATCTCTGGCCAGGAATCCAGGTTGATGTTCCCCAATTTCCAGTCCTTCTCTACGAAGAAGTCACATGGGTACACATCGCCGTTGTACTCGACTACCACGTAGCTATCGCAGGTTTCATGCATCGTGCAGGTGCTCGGCTTCTGGCCTGCCAACGCTTCCGCGATGTTGTCGAAGTAGCGAATGCGCACCTTGCGGCGCTCCGGCCACCAGAGGTCGAAGCTCTCGCATAGAAATCGTCCGTATTGCTCGGCGGTAATGGTAAAGGGCAGCGGCTGGCCGAGACCGTCGAACTCCGAAAGAGGGATGTACTGAATGTAGTCGATCGCCTGCGAGCGAAAGAATTTATACAACTCCGCAGCTTTGGAGACGTTTGCCTGGCTGACGACGCAGAGCACATTAAAATCCACGCCGTGCTTCTTGAGGCATTCGACGCCCTTCATGACCTTGCGCCACGTCCCCGCACCCTGCTTGTTCAAGCGGTAGAGGTCGTGAACCGATTCGGGGCCGTCAATAGAGATGCCGACCAGCCAGTTGTATTGTTTGAAGAGCTCGCACCAGCGATCGTCCAGCAGGATGCCGTTGGTTTGCATGGAATTCGATACCGACTGGCCGTTTCTGCCGTAGCTTTGCTGCAAGGTCACCAGTTTCTCGAAGAACGCCGGCCCGGCCAGCGTGGGCTCTCCGCCCTGGAAAGCGAACGCGCTGCTCGGATACGAATAGAAAAGAAACGTGTCGACCAGGCGCTCGAGGGTTTCCTCGGTCATGCGGCGGCCCGGCATAGAGGTGTATGGGTCTGCTTCGCGGTCGAGGTAGAAGCAGTACGTGCAATCGAGATTGCACACGGCCGAGGCCGGTTTGATCAGCAGAGACGTGATCCTTGGTGCGGAACCCAGCCCCTCTGGAAGAATTGGAAACGCACCTGCCATGTGGGCCTAGTTTAGCAGCCGTGCGCCGATTCCGATCAAAAAAGCAAGCGGCTCAGGCCGCTTGAGGAGGTTTTCGTGACAGAATGACTGCGTGATCCAACGCAGGGACTTTGTCAAACTCGCAACGGCCGGCCTGGTCGCCACTAGCCGTTCTTCTTCCGCCCCGCCCCGGCGCCCCAACATCATCGTCATGCTGGCGGACGATATGGGCTTCAGCGACCTCGGCTGCTACGGTAGCGAGATCCACACACCCAATATCGACAGCCTGGCCGAATCCGGCGTCCGGTTCACGCATTTCCGCAACACGGCGCGCTGCTGCCCGAGCCGCACCAGCCTGCTTACCGGACTTTACGCGCATCAGGCTGGAGTCGGCCATATGGTCAATCCCCGCCCCACGCTGCCCGGATACCAGGGCGACCTCAATCGCAACTGCGCTACCATTGCGCAGGTGCTGCGCGGCGCCGGTTACCAGACCATGATGAGCGGTAAGTGGCACTTGACGCCGAACAACGGCAAGAAACACAACTGGCCCTTGCAGCGCGGCTTCGACCGCTATTACGGCATTATCGCGGGAGCCGCCAGCTACTACCAGCCCTGGACCCTTACGCGCGATAACGAACCAGTCGAATCCGAGGGGTCAAACTACTACCTGACCGACGCGATTGGCCGTAACGCTGCGGCATACATCGAAGATGCGGCTCGACGCCCCGAACCATTCTTTCTGTACACGGCGTTCACGTCGCCACACTGGCCATTGCACGCTTTCGAAAGCGACATCGAGCGCTATCGAGGCCGTTACCGCGACGGTTGGGACGCCCTGCGCACCGAGCGCCACCAGCGTCAGATCCGCATGGGGCTCGTGGATAAGAAATGGGGCCTGACCCCGCGCGACGAGGAGGTTCCTGCCTGGAAGGACGCACCAGACCGCGAGTGGCAGCAGCGCCGCATGGAAGTCTATGCCGCCCAAATCGACCGCATGGACCGCAATGTGGGAGCCATTCTCGATGCGCTGCGCCGTACCGGACGGGATCAGGACACGCTGATTATGTTCCTGGCCGACAATGGCGGCTGCGCTGAAAACCTGCCCGCCGGGCGGATCAATAACAACGGTCCCAAACAGGCGCGCGACGGACGTCCCATGCGCCCAGGCAACGACCCCTCGATTCTACCGGGCGGCGAGGACACGTATGCCAGCTACGGCATCGGGTGGGCCAATGCATCGAATACGCCGTTTCGCCGCTACAAGCACTGGGTACATGAGGGCGGCATCGCCAGCCCCTTGATCGCACGCTGGCCCGGCGGCATCGACCGGCGCGGCGCGATCAGTCACGAGAGCGGGCACATCATCGACATGATGGCCACTTGCGTGGATGTGGCCGGCGCCCACTACCCCGAGAGCCACGACGGCGAGCACATACTACCCATGGAGGGACGCAGCCTGGCGCCGGCATTCCACGCCAGGAAGATCGCGCGCAGCGACGCATTCTACTGGGAGCACGAGGGCAACCGCGCGATGGTGGACGGACGCTGGAAACTGGTTTCGCGCTTCCCCGATCGCTGGGAGTTGTACGACCTGGAGGCCGATCGCTGTGAAATGGGCGACCTCTCCGGCTCCGATTCGTCGCGCGTCGAACGAATGGTCGGGCGCTACGACCGCTGGGCTGCCCGCTGCAACGTCCGCCCGTGGGACGAGGTGCGCAAGATCACGGCGACGGACGCAGGCGGGTAAGCCCTGCCGTGGACCTCGGAAGCGTTTAGGGCAACCGGGACATCGGACACTGGACGGGCGAGGGCCCCTCCCGAGAATCGAGGCCTTGCGCGAAGATCAGAAGGTCAGACGCAGGCCAAACTGCAGCTTGCGCATCGGTTGGGCCGTGCGAATCACGCCGAACGTGGTGGAGGTAGCGCCCGAAGGGACGGCGCTGCCCGGCTGTCCCAGGCTTACCATATTGAAGGCATTGGTCCCCTCAGCCCGGAAGCGCAGTGTGAAACGCTCGCGCAAACGGAAGTCGCGAGAAATGGCGAGATCGACAGTGCGATATCCCGGACCGCGGAGGATGTTGCGCCCCGAGTTGCCGTCGATGGCAACCCCGGTGCCAGCCTTGTTCTGAACAAATGCGGCGGTGTTGAACCATTGTGCCGCTGTGCGGTTGGCGAGGTGGGGGTCGCCGATCAGTTGCGCGCGGTCATTGGTATTGCCGTCGAGGTTGGCGTCCACGCTGCCGTTGGTGATGGAGAACGGAAGGCCGCTGCGCAGCTTGACGATGGGCGAGATCGCCCAGCCGTTCAGGATGCTGCGCAGGGCAGCATTGCCGCCGTTGTAGTAGTCGGGCGAGTAGTTCACCGCCGTGCCGAAGACGTGGCGCTGGTCGGTATCGCCGGGACCGCGGTCTAAGCGCAAGTTGCTGTAGTTCTCGGCCCCGCCCTGAGTGGTATTGTTCTGCAGTTCCACGCTATTGAACGTCTTGCTGAAGGTGTAGAAGGCGTTGAAGGTGACGTGCCGGCTCATGCGCTTCCCGCCCGTGATCTGCAGGCCATTGTAGGAAGCGGATTGATCGGAATCCAGGAACATCACGGCGCCGAACGCCGGGTTGGGCCGTCGCGCGAGGATGCTTGCACCGGCGCTGGTGGCGGTGGGCGTGACAACCGGGTAGTTGACGTCGCGCGCAAAGGGCAGGTTATGGAACAGCGAGCCGACATACGCCGCGGTGACAGTGAAGTCCTTCGCGATCTGGCGCTGCACCGAGGCATTCAACTGGTAGGAGTACGGCCACTGAAAGTTCCGCGAGATGCCGAAGATGCCGCCGCCGGATACAAACGTTCCCTTGTAGGGGAAGGGGTTGCCTCCGACAAAGGCGTTGTAGGGATCGCTGAGAGACGCGCCCAGCGGCACCCCTGTCGCGCTGGTCTTGGCGTTAGTGTTGGAAAAGGTGAGCCGGATGGCGAAGGGCTCGAAATTGGTCATGCTGCCCCACTCGTTGCCCGAGGTGCTGCCAAAGAAGATGCCGGCCGCGGCGCGGACCGAGGTCTTGCCGTCGCCAAAGGGATCCCATGCCAGCCCGATGCGCGGGGAGATGTGACGCCAGCGCACGGGGACGACGCCGCGTTCCACACCGGGGTCGCCGTAGAACAACTGCCCGACAGGCGCCGCCGGGTTGACCGAGGATTTCACTCCGGCGGCATAGGTGGTAACGCGGTTGAGCGGATCGGTGATCGGCGTCTGGACATCCCAGCGCAGGCCCAGGTTGAGGGTCAGGCGCGGGTGAACGCGGAAATCATCCTGCGCGAAGAGCGCCGTGTACCAGCTGTTGTAGTAGTTTCTAACTGGCGCGTCCTGGGTGATCGCGCTGGGAATGCCGATCATGAAATCCGCCAGTGCATTCTTGGTCACGCTGTTATTGAAGGTGAAGACACCGTAGTTATTGAGAAGCGCATCCTGGATGTCTTTTTCGAGCGAGAGCTCACCGCCCAACTTAAGTGCGTGGCGGCTCTTGGTCCAACTGAAGACATCGCGCAGGGAGTAGAAGTTGCCGCCGGCTCTCGGGCCGCCGATGGCGTTGGTCAGCGTGAAGAAGCCGCTGACGGCGATCTGCGGCAGCGAGGGCGTACCCTGGATACTGAAGGCGGAGCCCAGATCGCCGAGCGAGGTTTTGGGCAGGTTCAGGCGGCCGCCGAAATTGCGGGTGAAAGTGACCCAGGCCTGGTTGATCTGGTTGGGCTTAATCACCCAAACGTCGCTGAGGTTGAGATTGTACTGCCGCCAGTTGAATTGCTGGCTGGCCCAGGGCAGGTTGCCGGTGCCTGCCTTCACCGTGTTGGTTCCGCCGGTTTCAAAAAAGCTGCCCGTGAAATTGTGCTCGGCGTTGATCTGATGGTTGATTTTCACCAGGAAATCATCGGAGTTATAAGGGCTGGGAGAGTAGCCCTGCCAGACACCGCCAGCGACATTCGCTTTGGGTATATAGCTGTTGATGATCTTCAAGGCCACCGGATCGATGCGATTGGGACACATCAGGCCGGTGATGCCGTTGCAAACGAACGTTTTGCCGGTCGCCGGATCGATGGGCTGGGTTTTGGAGGCGCCGAAGTCGCCGGTACGCTCCAGGTCGGTAGGAACGATAGCGTTGTTCAGGAATGTGCTGGTGGTCTGGCGAAGTCCCGAGTAGGAGAGAAAAAAGAAAGTCTTGTCGCGCTTGATCGGGCCGCCCAGGGTGGCGCCGAACTGGTTGCGATGAAGCGGCGCCCTGTCCAGTTGGGAGCCCCAGTCGTTGGCATTGAACACGGTATTGCGGGAAAACGCGAACATCGACCCGTGGAAGGCGTTGGTGCCCGATTTGGTAAGCACGTTGATGACGCCGCTGGCGAAGCGGCCGTACTCCGCGTTGTAGCTGTTGGTCTGGACGCGGAATTCCTGGATGGCATCGGGGTTGGGAAGGATGTTCCCCGTGTTTCGCAGGCCGGTCATATTGACGCCGCCGTCCAGGTAGTAGTTCACGGAACCGGAACCGCCATCGACTCCGCCATTAATGAAGGTGCGCTGCTCGGGATAGCCGAGCACGAGAGGGTTGGATCCGGAAGGCGCGGTGGCTGCCCCACCACTGTTGGACTGAACGCCGGGCGTCAGGTCCAGCAGCGAGTAAACGTTGCGGTCAACCAGCGGCAGGCTGGCGATCTCGCTAGACTCGATGGTGCGGCCGATCTCGGAGGTGCTGGTGTTGATCGCGGGCGGTGCTTCGCTTACGGTCACAGTCTCGGTGAGATCTCCGATGGTGAGGGAGACGTCCACGCGGGCCGTATCGTTGACTTGCAGAACGATATCGCTGCGACTGGCCTTCTTGAAGCCGGAAGCGGTTACCTCCAGAAGATAGCTTCCAACCGGAAGGAATTCCAGACGGTATGTGCCACCCTCGCCAGAGGGCGCGGTGCGGCTGAGGCCGGTGTCCACGTTGCGAGTGGTGACCTGTGCGCCCGCCAGGACCGCGCCGCTCGAGTCGGTGACGGTCCCCACGATGGTGGCGGTGGTGATTTGCGCTACCGCTGCGAGCGGAAGTACGAGCATCAGCGCGAGAATGGCAACTTGTCTTGCTCCGAAGGGGAATTGACGTGTGGTCATGAAATCGCTCCTGTGGGCA
>JANYJN010000638.1 GCA_025358475.1 Candidatus Solibacter sp. | reverse complement strand
GTTTATCCGGCGCTCTACCTAATACTGGCGGGAGCCGCCTGGGGACAGGCCGTATCTTCCCTCTCCGGGGTAATCAGCGACCCGTCGGGCGGGGTGATACCGGGCGCGACGGTCAAAATCGAAAACGTGGCGCAGGGGCTGAGCCGGGAAACCAAGACGGACCCGGCGGGCCGCTACTCGTTTCCGCAGGTGCCGCCGGGCACGTTCAAGGCGAGCGTGAAGGCCGCGGGCTTTTCCGAGGCGGTGGTAAACGACGTGGTCTTGCAGGTGAACGTACCGCGGACGCTGGACCTCAATATGGAAGTTGGGGCGGTTACCGAAACCGTGGCGGTGAACGCCGAAGCGGCGCAGGTGAATACGACGGACGCGTCCATTGGCAACGCGATCACGGGCGCGCCGATTCTGGCGCTGCCGCTGAACGGGCGGAGTATCGTCGGCCTGCTCGCGCTGCAACCGGGTGTAGTATTCACGGGCAACGGATCGACCGACGACCGCGATGGCGCGGTCAACGGGGGTAAGAGCGACCAGGCGAACGTGACGCTGGACGGCGTGGACGTGAACGACCAGATGAACCGGGACGCATTCTCGAGCGCACTGCGCATGACGCCGGACGCGGTGCAGGAGTTCCGTGTGACCACGCTGAACGCCAACGCGGACAGCGGCCGGAGCTCAGGCGCGCAGGTGGTGATGATCACCAAGGGCGGCACCAACGCGATACACGGGTCTCTCTATGAGTACCATCGCAACACTCTCACGTCGGCCAACAGTTTCTTCAACAACAGTGCCGGAGTGCCTCGCCAGAAACTGATCCGCAACGTATTCGGGGCATCCTTCGGCGGCCCGATCAAGAAGAACCGCCTATTTTTCTTCGGCAACTACGAAGGCCGGCGGGACGCCAAGGACGGCACGGCGCTGCGCAACGTGCCCTCGATGGACATGCGGCAGGGGATTCTGCACTACCAGCGGAAGGACGGCTCGCTCGCCACGGTCCTGCCGGACGACCTGGCGCTCAAGCTAGACCCGCGGGGCGTCAACCAGGCGGCGCTAAAGATTTTCCAGAGTTACCCGGCGCCCAACGATTTCACGGTGGGCGACGACATGAACCTGGAAGGCTACCGCTTCAATGCGTCTACTCCACTGCGGTGGAACACTTATATCACGCGTCTGGATTACACCATCGATTCCGCCAACAAGCACACGGTATTCTTCCGGGGCAACCTGCAGAACGACCACGAAAGCGGGTTGCCGCAACTGCCCGGCCAGGCGCCGGCCTCCGTGACGCTGCGCAACAATAAGGGATTCGGCGTGGGTCTGACGGACCTGCTGAGCACTACGCTGGTGAACACGTTCCGCTACGGGCTGACGCGGCAGGGGTCGGATTCCACGGGTCTACAGACCTTCGCCCAGGTGACGTTCCGGGGCATGGACCCCACGGTTCCGGCCAGCCGCAACTTCACGGCGATCATCCCGGTACACACCTTCGCCGACGATTTGAACTGGACCAAAGGAGCGCATACGATCCAGGCGGGAGGGGTGCTGCGCGCGTCACAGAACAAGCGGGTCGATTTCCAGAACTCGTTTTCGGGCGCGGTGGCCAACGGAAGCTGGCTGACCTCAAGCGGAGCCGAGTTGAATGCGCCGTTCGCCGACATGTCGTCCAGCGGGATCACGCTGTTCCGCTACGCAGTAACGGATGTGATGGGGCTCATCACGCAGGGCAACGCGCAGTACAACTACCTGGCCAACGGTAAGGCCATCGGCGAGGGCAACGCGGTGCACCGCGATTTCGCCAACACGGAATACGAGATGTACGTGCAGGACACGTGGAAGGCATCGCGGAAACTAACCATCACGGCGGGGCTGCGATGGTCGTTGATGCCGCCGGTCCACGAGGCCAACGGGCAGCAGATGTCGCCCTCTATCCCGATCGGCGACTGGTTCAACACACGCGGCGCCCTGGCGGACCAAGGCAAGAGCCAGGCGCAGGCCGGGAGCATCGCCTTCTCGCCATCCGACGGTCCGGGAGGGCGGCCGCTGTACCCTTACAGCAAAAAGAACGTGGCGCCGCGGCTGGCGGTGGCCTACGCGCCGAACTCGAAGACGGCCATCCGGGCGGGCTTCGGGATGTTCTACGACCTGTTCGGCAGCGGGCTGATGCGGTCGCAGGACGCCACGGCATTCGGGCTCTCGACGGCGCTGACGAACCCATCGGCGGTGCTGAGCGTGGCGACGGCGCCGCGCTTCACGACCATTTCGACGCTGCCGCAGGAAGTACTGCTGCCCGATCCGGGGGCGCATTTCCCGGCGGTATACCCGAATGCGTTCGCCATCACCAACGGGATCGACGACACGCTGCAGGCGCCGTACAGCATGAGCGCCAATCTCAGCATCCAGCACGAACTCAGCAAAGGCTGGGTGGTACAGGCTTCGTACATCGGGCGGTTCTCGCGGCGCTCGCTGACCAGGCGCGACGCGGCTATGCCCACCAACCTGAAGGATCCCCAAAGCGGGATGACGTATTTCCAGGCGGCGACCATCCTGGCGCGGCAGGCGGTGGCGGGAGTGGCGGCGGCCAACGTGCAGAAGGTGCCGTATTGGGAGAATCTGTACAGCAAGGCTGCGGGCGGCGGCCTGTCGGCGACGCAAGTAGTGTATAACCGCTACAACGCCAATCTATACGATTGGACCTACGCGCTATACCAGCTTGATACCACGCAGGGCAATTGCGCCGGACGCGCCCGGTGCAGCGACCAGGGCCCGTACACGTTTTACAGCCCGCAGTTCTCGTATCTTTCGGTATTCAGCTCAGTGGGCAGCGGCGACTACCATGGCGGGCAGGTCACGGTGACCAAGCACTTCGGCGACGGCGGCTACATGAACTTTAATTACACGCTGTCGAAGTCAATGGACATCCGGTCCTCCACGGAGCGGCGAGGGTCCACCACGGGCGTGATCTGGAATCCCTGGTTCCCCAACCTATCACGCGGGCTTTCGGACTACGACACGACGCACCTATTCAACGCGTTGGGGGCTTATAGCCTGCCCGTCGGGAAGGGCAAGCACTTCCTGGCCGGCGCCCGTGGCATCGCACAGGCGGTTTTGGGCGGCTGGCAGGTATCGGGCGCGTGGCGCTGGACTGGCGGCCTGCCCGCGAGCGTATACGAAACCGGCGTGTGGCCGACCAACTGGAACAACAACGTATGGGCCAGTTGGAACCTGAACAAGTTCGCCATCGGCCAAACCAAGAACGCGCCGGGGATCGCGGGAGGCAGCGGTCCGAATATGTTTCCGAATCCGCAGCAGGGTCTGGATGCGTTCCAGTACGTGATGCCGGGCGAGATTGGCAACCGCAACCCGCTACGCGGCGACGGCATATTCAACATCGACGCTGCGCTGATGAAGCGTTTCACCATGCCTTACAACGATAAGCACACGTTGCAGTTCCGCTGGGAAGTGTTCAACGTGAGCAACACGGCGAAGTTTGACCCGTATACGGCTTCGCTGGACATCTC
>JANYJN010000594.1 GCA_025358475.1 Candidatus Solibacter sp. | reverse complement strand
TCGCACGGAAACCCAAATTATAGCCGGTAGCGAGTAAACGGTTCGCATTTGTGGCCTTGCCGTCGAAACCGTCGGAAGACTTCCGTTTTAGGTGGCGTGACAGGTTGGGACTGGATGAAACCTGGAGCCACCGCGCCCGGTAAGCACGTGGTTGACCAAAGCGTACCCGGCCAATGCTAACCAAAGTGGACCCGCGCCGGGGCCATTGCGGGTGCATTCCAAAGGACCGCATAATCTGAATATGAGAGCGAGGCACAAGGCAACTGGCTGTGTTGTCAAGTAAGCGTCAGAGGAAACCATCTGTTCGGGTGATGAGTTTAGTGATGAAGTAGGGGCATGAATGAAGAACAGGTGTGCGTAGTACGGCGCCGGCGGAGCCGGCAAGAGGTCGAGCAGGTAGTTGCGGAGTACGAATCGAGTGGACTGAGCCGGATCGAGTTCTGCCGGAAGCGGGGGGTGGCATTGAGTACTCTGGGCCGGTACCGAAGCCGACAGCAACGGCAAGCGCCGGCTAGCAGCAATGCACTGTTGGCCGTGGAGGTATCCGGCCGGGCGACGGCACCCAATGCCGCAACCGGGAGTGCGTTGGCGGTAGTGCTGCGGAGCGGCCGGCGAATCGAAGTGGAGCGCGGATTCGATACGGGTGTACTGGAGCAGTTGGTCCACGTGTTGGAGGGGGTCTAATCATGTTCGGCTGGGGAGGGGCAACGCGCATCTATTTGGCTGCCGGAGCCACGGACATGCGCAAGGGCTTCGAGGGCCTGTACGGAATGGCGCGGGATCGCTTGTTATGCGATCCACTGAGCGGGCATGTCTTCCTATTCGCTAACGCACAACGCAATCGTCTGAAACTGCTGTTTTGGGATGGCAGTGGCCTGTGGGTGTGCGCCAAACGACTGGAGAAGGGACGCTTCCACTGGCCGGAGACCTCCGGGGAGGAAACGAAGGTGGTACTCAGTCACGAGGAACTGGCGCTGTTGCTGGGGGGCATCGATCTGGCCGACACCCAGCGCCGGCAATGGTACCGGCGCGACATGACTCCAGTTATCAACACACAATTATCCGTATAAATCCGCTAAGTTACTTGTAAGTGATTGCCCGCCGGGTTATCTTAGTAATACCTGACGTGGCGAGCACCTTATCCAATCCGCTATCCGAAACTGAGCAGATCGTCGAGTTGCAGAAGAAACTCGTCTGGGCTGAGCTGAAGATCCAGGTATTGGAAGAGCAACTGCGATTGCAGCGGATCAACAAGTACGGTCCCGGCAGCGAGAAACTCAACGACGCACAACTCCAGTTGCTGGAGTTTGAGCCTGGCGTGCGTAATGCCGAAGTCCAGGCGGAGAGCGGGCGCGAGCCGCTGCCGGCGCCTGCGAAACCGCCAAGCAGCCGCAAACACCCCGGACGGCAGCAACTGCCCGCCGGCTTGCCGCGCGTGGAGCGAACCATCGCCTGTACGCCGGAACAGTGCACCTGCAAGGTTTGCGGCCAGGCGACGGTGGTCATCGGCCACGATGTCAGCGAGCAACTGGATGTGGAACCGGCGAAGTACTTCGTGGTCGTGACCAAGCGCGAAAAGCGCGCCTGCAAGCGCTGCGAGGAAGGCGGCGTGGCCGCGGCCCCGGTACCGGAGCGGATCATCGAAAAGAGCCTGGTGAGCGACCGTGTGGTGATCGACACGGTGGTGGCCAAGTATAGCGATCACCTGCCGCTGTACCGCCAGAGCGTGATCCTGCAACGGGAGGCGGGCGTCGAAATCGGAAGGGCGACGCTGGATGGTTGGGTGATGCGGGTGGGCGAGTTACTGATTCCCGTGGTCAATGTGATCCGCCGCGAGTTACTCGGTGGAGCTTACCTTCAGGCGGATGAAACTCCGGTAGATGTGCAGTTACATGATGGGCGAGGACAGAATCATCAGGCCTATCTTTGGCAATACGGCCGGCCGGGGGGCGGAGTCGTCTTTGACTTCTGCATGGGGCGCGGACGCGAAGGGCCGAAGGAGTTCCTGGGACAATTTGAAGGCATTCTGCAGACCGACGGCTATGTCGCCTATGAGAAGGTGGGCGGGCCGAAGCTGGTGCACGCCGGATGCTGGGCGCACTCCAGGAGAAAATTCTTCGATGCGGTCAAGCTCAACCCCCAAGACGTAGTCGCCACGCGCATCGTGAAACTGATCGATGACTTGTTCGGGATCGACGCCCTGGCGCGTGCGGACAAACTCGATCACGACGCACGCCACTTGCGCCGCCTGGAGAGCGCCCAGCCATTGGTGGAGACCATCCGCGGAGAGGTCGAGGCAGCCCGCAACGCCTCCTTGCCTGCCAGTGCGTTGGGGAAGGCGGCGAACTACACTTTCTTGCAATGGAAAAAGCTCACCCGCTTCCTGGAACACTCGGTGCTGGAATTGAGTACCAACCTGGCGGAGAACTCGATCCGTCCGGTCGCGTTGGGCCGGAAGAACTGGATCCATGTCGGCAGCCAGCAGGCCGGGCCCAAGGTGGCGGCGATTCTCTCCATCGTGGAAACCTGCCGCCGCATCAAGATTCCGATCCGTGGCTACCTGGCTGCCGTTCTGCCGGGTATTGCCGACGTCTCCATCCAGCGCCTCGCTGACCTTACCCCCGCGGCGTGGGCTGCCCGACAGTAGCACGCCGCCGTTCGTACTCCGCAAGCAACTCTCGACTTCTCGCCGACTCCGCTGGCTCCCTACTACGAACTCCTGTTCTTCATTCACTCCCCTACTTCACCACCATGTTCACTCCCGCAATAGGTGGTTTCCTCTGACGCTTACTTTTGAGCGAGGAGTAATCATGACTCGATGCCGCAACCCGGACAACCTTCCGCCGATGCCGCTATCC
>JANYJN010000593.1 GCA_025358475.1 Candidatus Solibacter sp. | reverse complement strand
CCGTGACAGGCGTCGTGACCGATGATGAAAAGACGGGCGATCACGATGCCCTGCACCACACTGGCTGCGAATTTCACGAATAAAGAATGCGAAACAACGATGACTGCGAAAAAAATAAGATAAAGGGCGATATCTAAAGTCAAAATAAACGCGGCGCGCGTATTTTGTTTGCTGCGGAATCTCCCTAGAAGGGATTTTGCCTGCAGCCGGTTAAAAGAAGCAGCGGGTTTTGCGGCCTCCATTACTTGTGTCGGCATAAGCGGTGCTCCGAATTATGAGGTTTTATCCTTGGCGTAACAAACCGAATCCAGACCGCACTCGGCGCAACGTGGCTTTCTGGCAATACAGAGCGCGCGTCCATGGAAAATTAACTGATGCGAGAACAAAATCCAGCGTTCTTGCGGAAGAATTTTTATAAGGTCTTGCTCAATTTTGACAGGATCGGACTGTTTGGTCAAATCGAGGCGATTGGAAAGACGCGAAACATGCGTGTCTACGACCACGCCGGTGGCGATTCCGTACGCAGTACCTAGTACCACGTTGGCGGTTTTTCGCGCGGCCCCGGGCACGGTGAGAAGCGCTTCCATGGTCTTCGGCACCTGGCCGCCGAATTCGTTGACCACGCGCAGGGCGGCGCCGACGACCGATTTCGCCTTGTTATTGAAGAAGCCTGTGCTGCGTATGTCGTTCGCCAGCACCTCTGGACGCACCGCGGCGAAATCGCCTGGCGTGGGGTACTTGGCGAAGAGGCCGGGCGTGACCTCGTTCACGCGCTTATCGGTGCATTGCGCGGAGAGGATGGTGGACACCAGCAACTCCCAGGGATTGCGATGGAGCAACGCGCATGTTGCGTCCGGGTACATGCGGTCCAGGCGGCTAAGAATTTCGGCAAGGCGGGCCTTGCGGGCGGCTGCGGTCTTGGGAGGTTTCACGTAAGTTCACACAAGGACAGGCCGGGATGCCTGTCCTACAACTTAGCCGGTGGGCGCGGTGATCTGCACGTCGGTGGTGATGTTCTGCCAGTCGGCCAGCTCGTAAATCTTGCGTTTGGTGTTGAGCGGCACGGACAATTCCTTGGATTCAAACGGCGCCAGAGTGGTGTTGAAGGAGAAAGTTCCCTGTGCGTCCTCCTCGGATTTCTGGGTGCGCCCCCAGATGGTGACATTGCCTGCCAGGCCACTTATATCCGCCGGGGAATGGTTGATGAGGACGAACTTCGCCATGGTCGTCTTTTTCTTGGCATCGGTCACGAAGCGCACGCCGGCAACTTCGATATATTTCTGTAGCGGGTTGGTCCTGGCCCCGGGTTTCGCCGCCGGACTTTCCACAGCCGCGATGGGCGCCGGACCATTGCCGGCGGAACCGCGATTGCCGGACACCAGCGAGATGACGCCGATCAGCACGCCGCCGACGGCCAGCGCGACGAGGATGGTCATCAGCCACACCGGCATATTGAGTCCGTGGGCGGGCGCGGCTGGTGGCGCATAGTAGGGCTGCGCCGGTTGCACGAGCGGCTGCGGCGGATAGTAACCCGGGGGCGGCGCCTGCTGGGTCTGCGGCGGTTGCTGGTAGTAAGGCTGCTCCGGCGGCGGCGCGGTTGGGCCGGCAGGCGGTGCCGCCGCTATGTCTCCGCCGGCGGCCGCCTTCTTGGAGCAATCCGGACAATCGTTATAGGCCGGGGGAACTTCGCGTCCGCATTGCGGGCAGATCCACGTGAACATGCACTCGCCTCTCTCTATATAAATGTACCGCGCGCGCGGGTATCTCCCGGCACGGGCTATCGGATTCCGGCAAACGAAAACATGCGGCCGGCCACATCGGGGTCGCGGCGGAAGGAGTGGAACTCCGCGACCCGGCACATGGTGCATAAGTTCGACGCGTAGATTCGCCCCCCGGTTACGCCGGCTTCCTCGAGTTGCCGGAAGTTGGCGGCCGCAAGGTCGATGTGCCCTCTTCCCTGGCTTCCGAACTGCGCCGCCACCTCCGCGCCCACCTGGTAGCAGCACTTGCCGATGCCGGGACCGATGGCCGCGTGCAGGTCTTCGGCGCGCGTGCCAAAGCGCCGGCCCATGGCGGCGACGGCTTCGCCCGCGATGCGCGCCACAGTGCCGCGCCAGCCGGCGTGTACCGCGGCCACGGCGCGCCGGCGCGAATCCACCAGCAGGACGGGAATGCAGTCCGCGGTCTTGACGGCCACCACGCTGCCGGGCTGGTCTTCGAGCAGCGCATCGCCCTCTCCGAGGAGGCCGGCCCGCCCTTCGGCGGCGACGCACGACCCGGAGTGAATTTGTTTCAAGGTGGCGAGTTGTGCGAAACCGGCGGGGATATCGGACAGACGCGTGCCGAAGCCGTGCACCAGCCAGGGAAACTGGTCCAGCTCGGCGACGCGGTATATGTTTTCGGGATCCAGGTAGAACACGATTTATACGGGATGCTGGGTCTGCGCGATGCGGACCTGCGACTTGAAATTGGCCAGCATGGATTCATCCAGCCGGACTTCCGTGGGCCGCTTGACCAGGGTGGTCATCCGGTCGATCTTGTCCTGCAACTTCATCAGCGCGTAAAAGAGATTCTCGGGCCGCGGCGGGCACCCGGTGAGGTAGACATCGACGGGCACGATCTTATCCACGCCCTGCAGCACCGCGTAAGTATTGAACGGTCCGCCGACGC
>JANYJN010000527.1 GCA_025358475.1 Candidatus Solibacter sp. | reverse complement strand
GGCGCGGTAAAAAGGAATTTTGTCCGGTTGGTTCCGGGCGATAGGGTCGAGGTGGAGTTGTCGCCTCACGATCCGACGCGTGGCAGGATTACGCGAAAGCTATGAGGTGGGGCCGGGAAGCCGCCCACCGGGGGTTTTATGAAAGTACGAGCGTCGGTAAAGAAAATTTGCGACAAGTGCAAGGTGATTCACCGCGAAGGTGTGGTGCGCGTCATCTGCGTCAACCCGAAACACAAACAGAGACAGGGATAAGAGAAGATATATGGCACGTTTAGCCGGTGTGGATTTGCCGCCTGGGAAGAGAGCCGAGATCGGGCTTACGTACATCTACGGCATCGGCCGTACCCGTTCGAAGTCTCTGCTTTACCGGTGCGGGATTGACTTTGACAAGAAGATTCGGGATTTGACGGAAGACGAAGTCAACCATATTCGTACGATTCTGGAAGAAGAAGGCGCGGTTGAAGGCGACCTGCGCAAAGAAATCTCGATGAATATCAAGCGGCACATCGAGATGGGTTCCTACCGTGGATTGCGGCACCGCCGCAGCCTGCCGGTACGCGGGCAGCGCACGCATACCAACGCCCGCACCCGCAAGGGTCCGCGCCGCGGCACCGTTGCGAACAAGAAGAAGGCGACGGGTAAGACATAGGATCGTATGGCAAAAGCATCAGTTAAAGCAGGCAAACCGGCAGGCAAACCAGCGGGCAAACCAGTAGCCAAAGCGGGTAAGAAGAAGAGCTTCAAGAAGAAGGAAAAGCGCGTCGTCCACTCGGGCGTGGTGCATATCCAGGCTACTTTCAACAACACCATCGTGACCATCACGGATCAGGAAGGCAACACGATTTCCTGGTCGAGCGCGGGTTCGCTGGGCTTTCGCGGGTCGCGCAAGGGCACGCCCTTCGCCGCCCAGCAGGCGGCCATGACGGCAGCCAACAAGGCCAACGAAAGTGGACTGCGGGTGGTGGAAGTGCGTGTTTCCGGTCCCGGTTCGGGCCGCGAATCGGCGGTTCGCGCGTTGAGCACCGCCGGTATCGAAGTTCGCGCCATCAAGGATGTGACGCCCATCCCGCACAACGGGTGCCGTCCTCCCAAAAAGCGCAGAGTGTAAACCGCTTGGTCCACAAGCGGGGAGTAAGCGGGACGAAGGCCTGCCATGGCCGTAAACCGCACCTGAGTCGGAATAGGTAAGGAGAAAGCAACTTGGCAAGATATATAGGCCCCGTTTGCCGGCAATGCCGGCGAGAGGGCATGAAACTGTACCTCAAGGGCGAGCGTTGCCACAGCGAGAAGTGCGCCATCGAAAAGCGCAACTTCATTCCGGGGCAGCATGGTCAGGCCCGAGCTAAGAAGATTGTGGGCTACGGCTTGCAGCTTCGCGAGAAACAGAAAGTGCGCCGCGTGTACGGCGTACTGGAACGCCAGTTCCGTATCACCTTCGAGAAGGCAGCGTTGCAGAAGGGGATCACGGGCGAAAACCTGATGCAGAACCTGGAGCGCCGCCTGGACAGCGTCATCTTCCGCATGGGCTTCGGCACCAGCCGCGCCCAGGCCCGCCAGGTGGTGAGCCACGGCCACATCGATGTCAACGGCCGCAAGTGCAACATTCCGTCGGCGATGGTCAAAGTGGGCGACGTGATTTCGGTCCGCGAAAGCAGCAAGGCCAATGCCACCATTCTGGCCGCCCGCGACGCCACGGCGCACGCGCCGGCGCCGAATTGGATCGATGTGGACCGGGAAGGTTTGAAGGGTCGAGTCCAGAGCTTGCCGAAACGCGAGGATTTGGTGCAGATCCAGTTGAACGAGCAGCTCATCGTGGAGTTGTACTCGAAGTAAGCGGACCGGCGTGCTACTAGCGCGCCTTTGTACGTGGACGAGCTCCGGAGACGGGGTTCAGCGAGGATTCTATGTTTAAGGGCTTTCAAAAACCCAAACGTTTGGTCGCCAATACCGAGACACTTACGGAACGGTATGGTATGTTTACGGCCCAGCCTTTTCAACGCGGGTTCGGCACCACGGTCGGCAACAGTCTGCGCCGCGTGCTGCTGAGCTCGATTGAAGGCGCGGCCATCACGGCGGTGCGCATCGAAGGCGTGGAACACGAATTCAGCCCGATTCCGGGCGTTGTCGAGGACGCCACCGATATCATCCTGAACCTGAAGCAGATTCCCTTCAAAATCATGGGCGACGGGGTGAAGACCGTTCGTCTAAGTGTGGACCAGCACGGCGATGTGCGCAGCGGACAGATTGAGACCGACGCGGATGTCGAAGTGTTGGACCGCGACGTCCATGTAGCCACGGTGAGCGAAGGCGGCAGGCTTTCCATCGAAATGCGCCTCAAGGTGGGGCGCGGTTATGTGAGCGCGGACAAGAATTTCGACGAGGATCTGGCGCTGGGCTACATACCCATCGATTCGGTGCACTCGCCCGTGCGCAAGTGCAATTTCTCGGTAGAGGCGGCGCGCCTCGGCCAGATGACCGATTACGACAAGCTGACCCTGGAAGTCTGGACCAACGGCGCGGTTTCGCCGCAGGATTCTATCGGCTACGCCGCCAAGCTGTTGAAGGATCACATGACGATCTTCATCAACTTCGAGGAAGTGGCGGAGGCGACCGAAGAAGTCAGCGAGCGCGGCATGGACAAGATCAACGAGGTCCTGAACCGCTCCGTGGAAGAACTGGAATTGAGCGTTCGTTCCTACAACTGCCTGAAGAACGCCAACATCCAGAGCATCGGGGAACTGGTGCAAAAGACCGAAGCCGAGATGCTGCGCACCAAGAATTTCGGCCGGAAGTCGCTCAACGAAATCAAGGAAATTCTGGCGAATATGGGCCTCTCGCTGGGCATGCGCATCGATGCGCACGGCCGGCTGGTGGCGCCTCCTCCGCAGGCCGGTGGCGTGACCGATTACGAACCCGAGGACGAAGGCCAGCCGGAGCTGGGAGAGTAGCGCATGCGACATAAGTACGCCGGATACAAACTCAAGCGGACCACCAGCGGCCGCAATGCGCTCTTGCGCAACCTGGTGACCAGCATCATCGAAGCCGAGCGCGTCGTCACCACGGTTCCGAAGGCGAAAGCCGTTCGCCCGCTGGTGGAGCACATGATCACGCTGGCCAAGCAGGATACGCTGCACTCGCGCCGTCAGGCGGCCATGGTGCTGCGCACTCCGGATTCGGTCAAGAAGTTGTTCGATACGCTGGGCACCCGGTTCGGACAGCGCAATGGCGGCTATACCCGCATCGTACGCCTGGGACCCCGCAAGGGCGACGGCGCCGAGCAGGCGATGATCGAACTGGTGGGCAGCGAGTTGGTGAAGCGCGCGGCCGACCGGGCCAAGCGCCGCGAAGAACGCTTGAAAGCGGCGCGCGAAGGCCGCGAACACGAAGAACCAGAACCGGAGAAATAGCGGTTCCTACAGGGGGGTGGGGTTCCGGCCCCTCCCCCTGCCTACTCGACGTTCCCTCCTCTTTGCTCCCCATCTTTCCCTCAGCGATCTCCCCCTCCTTTTCGAACCTCGGAATTGTCATAGGAGTATACGCTTGACACGTATACGTGGGTAGCGTACTATCGTGGCGTAATGGCGACGATGGAAAGTCCGATGGTGGTAGTCGAGACAGAGACCTTCCTGGCGAGCGCCGCTCGCCTCGGGATTAGCGGGACGGAACGCGCCGCGTTGATCGTCTACCTCGCCATAAACCCAGAAGTTGGAGTGGTCGTGCCCGAGACAGGCGGGGTACGGAAACTCCGATGGGCGCTCCCCGGAAGAGGTAAGTCCGGCGGCGCGCGAGTGATCTACTACTACCACAACAAATCGATTCCGCTGTACGCGCTTGACATCTACGCCAAGAACCAGAAAGCGAACCTGTCCGCCGCCGAGAAAAAGGCGGCGCGCAAAACCGTTGCCGCGATCAGAGCCGAACACAACAGGAGGAAATAGCCGCTATGCCGAAGCAATCCCAACCCAACGCCAAGAGGCTCGCGCCGAAGAGCACGGCAGCCGGCCGCTCCCTTCTAGCCAGCCTCAACCAAGCCCTCGCATACGCGAAAGGTGAGCACGTTTCAGGCATCCGCGTCACCTACGTCCAGATGGATCGCGTGACTCCGACGGACGTGCGGGCGATTCGCCAGAAGCTCGGCTTGAGCCAATCCAAGTTCGCCACGCGCTTCGGATTTACGGCTGCAACGGTTAGAAACTGGGAGCAGGGCCGAACTCAGCCGGATGGGCCAGCGCGCGTTCTTCTTGCCGTCATCGCCCATCATCCCGATGCCGTAGAAGACGCGCTCCGTAAGGCGAGCTGATCTGGCGATGCCGAAGAGGGGTCGATCCGCCGTCAGAACTTAAATTCGATGCCCTGCGCCAGCGGCAGTTGGCTGGACCAATTGAGCGTGTTGGTCTGTCTGCGCATGTAGGCCTTCCATGCGTCGCTGCCCGATTCGCGCCCTCCGCCGGTATCCTTCTCACCGCCGAAGGCGCCGCCGATTTCGGCGCCGCTGGTGCCGATATTAATATTGGCGATGCCGCAATCGCTGCCGCGATGGCTGAGGAAGGTCTCGGCGGAAATCAGATTGGTGGTGAACATGGCCGAGGAGAGGCCCTGCGGCACATCGTTGTGCCAGTGGATGGCCTGGTCGAGCTGGTCGAACTCAATCAGGTAAAGGATGGGCGCGAAGATCTCTTCCTTCAGGATCGGCATGCCGGGCTGGGCGCGCACCAGCGCCGGCTGCACGTAGCAGCCCTCGATCGCCTCGCCGCCGAAGAGGATCTCGCCGCCCTGCTCGCGTATGCGGCGGAGGCCATCCAGCATATCTTCCACCGCGCGGCGGTTGATCAGCGGTCCCATGATGGTCCCTTCGTCGAGCGGATGCCCGATGCGCACCTGCCCGTAGGCGCGGACCAGCGCCTCGGTGATGCCGGATGCGATGCCGCGCTGCAGGAAGAGGCGGCGCGTCGTGGTGCAGCGCTGTCCCGCCGTGCCCACGGCGCCAAACAGAACGGCGCGCAGCACCAGATCGGGATTGGCATCGTCCATCACGACGATGCCGTTGTTGCCGCCCAGTTCCAGGATGGAGCGGCCCAGACGCCGCGCCACGACTTCCGAAACATGGCGGCCCACTTCGGTGGACCCGGTAAAGCTGACCAGCGGAATGCGCGGGTCGCGAATCAGGCTCTCGGCCACCGGTTGGCTCGGGCCGATGATGAGATTGAAGACGCCCTTCAGGCCGTGCCGGTCGAAGACCCGGTTGACGATATGTTGCACGGCGACGGCCACCAGCGGAGTGTCCGACGAAGGGCGCCAGAGCACGCAATCGCCGCACACCGCCGCGATCATGGCGTTCCACGCCCACACCGCCACCGGGAAGTTGAAGGCGCTGATGACGCCCACGATGCCGAGTGGGTGCCACTGCTCGTACATGCGATGTCCGGGGCGCTCGCTGTGCATGGTGAGGCCGTAAAGCTGGCGCGAGAGGCCGACGGCGAAATCGGCGATATCGATCATCTCCTGCACTTCACCGAGGCCTTCGGGAAGGATCTTGCCCATCTCCAGGGAGACGAGAGAGCCCAGGTCCTGCTTATGGGCGCGCAACTCGTTGCCGATTTCGCGCACGATCTCACCGCGCTTGGGAGCCGGCATCATGCGCCATTCCTGAAATGTTTCGGCGGCGCGCGCCACCACGGCCTCGTAATCGGCGGCACCCGCCATGCGCACGCGGGCCAAGGGTTCGCCGGTGGCGGGGCTGAAGGAAACCAGCTCGCCGCCCGCGGGGCCGGCGATCCACTCTCCATGGCAGGCGCCGGAATTGACGGCTTCAATATGCAGTCTTTCTAGAAGATCGGGAACAACGTGGTTGGCGGTAAGCACGCTCTCATTTTAGCCCGCATTTCTCACGCTCCGCCCAGGCCGATGTGGCGCAGGCATGCATCCCAATGCCACTTTTGGTGGGGCGGACCCCCTGGTCCGCGCGGGACGCCCCCGTCCCGCTGCCGGCACGATGGGGTCAGCATCGTACACGGTGCGAAGAGGCCGACGAGGGCGTCGGCCGCAGGTGAGGCCGTACTGGCTCATTTCAGTGGCATTGGGAGCCTGCCAATTCCGCTCACAGCCGAATGTTTCACAGCTTCTAAAAGCGCCCTCCAGGCGTCATGAGCAACTTATTGATAAACTGTCATTGAGTCCATGAGGAACTTCCTGAGTTACGCCGCCGTGGTCGCCATCGTCGCGCTTGCGTGCAGCGCCGGCGGAGCCGCTGCGGCCCAGAAGACGGCGCCGGCCCAGAAGACGGCTACCCGGAAAAAGGCTTCGCCCGCCAGAAAGTCCGCCGCGCCGGCCAAAAAAAAGGGTGTGCGCACGGCCAGGAAGAGCCCTGCCACGGCATCCTCTCGCAAGCCGGGAACCACCGCCCGGAACGCTTCCTCGCGCGGCAAGAAGACTGCGGGCAAGCGGGGCATCACGTGGCGCAACCGGCAGATGTCTCCGTCCCCGGACCGCTACCGCGAGATCCAGGGCGCGCTCGCATCTAAGGGTTTTCTGAAACCGGAGGACGCGACCGGCACCTGGAATCAGACCTCCTCCGATGCCTTGAAAAAGTTCCAGGCAGAGCAGAATCTGGATTCCAGCGGCAAGATCAACTCGCTCTCCCTGATCGCTCTCGGCCTGGGCCCCCACCGCGATACAGCGCCACCGCCGCAACCTAATCCCCCGCCCCAACCCCCAGTTCAGTAGGACAGGCCTCCTGGCCTGTCCATCCGACCGCGCCCCGGACCGCTTACTTACGCTCCACGCATTTGGCATAAAG
>JANYJN010000800.1 GCA_025358475.1 Candidatus Solibacter sp. | reverse complement strand
CCACCGGGCTGCTGGCGATGCTACCGCTTCCATAATGTCTGGATCTCTTCCAGTGTCTTCTTCTTGGTCTCCGGCAGGACCCACCCGACGACAAGGAACATCACCGCGCACAGACCCGCGTACAGCCAGAAGGTTCCCGCGGCGGAGAGCATCCGCACCAGCGAAAGAAACGTTAGGGTAACTGCCAGACACGCGGTCCAAAGCGTGAGCGTCGCTACCGACATCGCGCGCCCGCGGATACGATTCGGGAAGATCTCGGCGATGTAGACCCATACACAGGGGCCCAAACTCAGGGCAAAACAGGCGACATACAACACGATGAGTCCGAGTATCCAACTGGCGGACCTGGTGCCGGCATGGAATGCGAAACCGAGCCCTAGCAGCGAAACACCCATCCCCGCGGATCCCGCCATGAGGAGCACTTTGCGGCCGAAGCGATCGATAAGAAAAAGGGCGCCAATCGTGCAGATGAGATTCATCAATCCGATCACCACGTTCGCGCCCACCGCATTGGACGCGCTGCTGCCCGCGATTTCCTTGAAGATGATGGATCCGTAGTACAAGACGGTGTTGATGCCGGTGATCTGCTGGAACACGGCCAGAAATACCGCAATGGCGAGCGCCCGGCGCATACCGGGCCGAAACAAATCACGCAGGCGGGCCGATGCTTCTTCCTCAAGGCTGTGCCGGATCTCCTGCAGTTCTCTGCTGGCCTGGCTCTCCACCGTGGTGCGAAGGAGAACGGCATGCGCTTCCTCCGCCATCCCGGCGCGTACCAGCCATCGCGGACTCTCGGGGTTGAACCACATCGCCACGAAGAAGGCGGCGGATGGCAGGGCGGCCACCGCGAACATCCAGCGCCAGCTTCCTTTACCTAGACCGGCTAGCTGCCAGTTCACGAAGTAAGCCATCAGTATCCCGGTTACGATCGCGAGCTGATTTAGCGAAACCAGCCGGCCGCGAATGTCCGCGGGAGCCACCTCGGAGATGTACATCGGCGCCAACACCGAAGCCACTCCGATGGCCAGTCCGCAGCAGAATCGGGCCGCGATCAACTCCCAGACATTCGAGGGCACGGCGCAGCCCACCGCCGCCGCGCCAAACAGCACCGCTGACCCCAGCAGTGCTTTGCGGCTTCCCCACTTGTCGCTTAGCACGCCGGCTCCCGCGGAGCCGAAAATGCAGCCGAACAGGAGACTTCCGGCAACCAATTCCGTGTAGAACTCGTTCAAGCCGAACTCCGCACGCAAGAACAGCAGCGCGCCGTTGATCACGGCTGTGTCAAACCCGAAAAGTAGTCCCGAAATGGCCGCGGCGCAAGCGACCATGTATACATAAGGCCGGCGGTTCAGCGACCGCCTTTGCATAGCGTAAGCCGCTGAAGACGTTTTCATGGCTCGAAGACCGGCCATAGGTTGCTCTGCCTGCCGGGAAAGGCCACCCACTCTAACGAATCCCCGTTCTCCAGGTGCCGGTAAAGAGGCAGGGTGTCGCGCAGTTTGAGCTCCGGATAGCTGCGGGCGCGACGCATGAGGATCTCACTCGGCAAATATTTCGGGTTCGGATACCAGCGGATGCCCTCACTGCCTATCTGCGGGAAAAAGGCGAGACCCCCGTGCGCGCGCACTCCATCGTAGACGAAACCGTAGTCGCGCTCGCACCATGCGCCGAATACCAGTGGGTCTTCCGTGTCCGCGCTCACCACCGCGTGCGCCCAGCCAGGCGGAACGACCACCTTTTCGCCAGGCCGGGCTTCCACCACGAAACAGCGGCCAGGGTTGTCGGCTGTGCTCTCCTGCATGTAGATCATCCCCATGCCCGACCAGATCTCGAAGATCTCCGGTGCGGACCAGCCGCTGTGGGCAGCTACTTTGTGAACGTGCCCTTGGCTGCGCACGGGCTCCGAAGCGAGGCGGCCGGCCGCATACGCAACCACACCGAACAACAAATGGCGCCGCCGCAACTCTTCCCGGTGACCCGACTCGCCCACATCCATCGCGATCGCGTAAACTGGATCGGGACCATCGCATCCGGGCTCTTTCAAGCTCTGGCGAATGTCATGCAATCGGCGCAATTCGGGTTGCGGCCCGAATACGCCGGGTCCGTAGGAGATCGTCATCGGATTCCAGCCAATCCGCACATCAATGCCAGGATCAAAGTGCTGCATAGGAGTTCCTTACGTAAGCCTTGATGGTCGCCAGCTCCGCACGTGCCGGCCGCGTGGGACGAACGGTGTAGGGCCCGACTGCGGCAGGCACGATAAAGGTTTCGGCGTAGTGCACGACAAACGGGTCGAAGTGCCCCGCGGGACTCTCCACGACGCATTCGTCACCCTCCACCAAGTTCAGGACATTGACGGTTCCGTGTGTATCGTGTGGAACCGTCGCGGTGAACCAGTGCCGGCGCGTTTCGATGAACTCCAGCGGATGAAGACCGGTGCGCTCCTCACGCCACCCATCGCCTGCACCCATCGGGCAGATGCGGTTCACCAGGTTCTCACGCACCCATCGGGTGGTGCGGTCCCATTGTATGTTCGCGAGCCCGTGATCCAGGTGAACCGGGCGCGGGCGGCCGTCCAGCCCCAGGCGATCCCAATCCCACAGCTTGAACGTGAAGATGTAAGGAGTGGCGCTGATTTCGAGGACCACTCCGTCCGCTCCGGAGCAATGGACGGTTCCGCTGGGGATGAGAAAGTGATCGTGTTTTCTGGCCGGCCAGGAGTTCACGAAGCGCTCGGCGCTAAAGGCGCCGCCGCCGTTCTGTGCCCTGCGAAGTTCCGCCGCCATCGTCCGCGGGTCTATGCCCTCTTTGATCCCCAGGGCCACCACCGCATCATCAGCCGCCTGCAGCATATAGTAGCTTTCGTCCTGCGTATACCTCATGCCAAAGCGGTCCCGAATGTACGCGGTCAGGGGATGCACCTGGAGCGACAGGTTGCCGCCTCCCATTGTGTCGAGAAGGTCGAAGCGAATCGGGAATTCCGCCCCGAAGGCTCGGTAGACGAAATCACCCAAAAGCTCTCGCGGGTGCCGCAACACCAGATCCAGCGCGGGGATCTCCACCCGCCGGCTGCCAAACCCCAGCAGCAGGCTGTTTTCTTCGGGCACGCAATCGAAGCCCCAGGCGTAGTTGGGCTGGCCGGCCGGCAGTGCGAAGTGCTCCATCATCCAGTGTCCGCCCCACGGGCCCGGATCGAAAAAAGGCACCACTCGGAAGGGCCGTCGGGCCGCCAGTGCCAGTCCCTGGCGGAAGCTCTCGCCCGTAATCATCTTCGGGAGTTCCGCGCTGTTGGAATCGAGCAGATACGCGATCCGGTCTAGCAAGCGTGCTTTCAGCCGGTCCGCGGCCCTCCAGTCGACAAAGAATGCGCGTTTGTACTTCAGCCCGGGTGCTTCGCAACGGTTCGTAGTGCCCAGGTTGCAGATCTCGTTCCGGCGTTGCCGCTGCTGGATGGTCCAGCGTGCAAGATCGGCATAAATCAGCAGGTCAGGGCGCGGTGCGACCAGGGAAGCCCCCGTCCCGACGACCAGAATTGCGCCGTCCTGCCGGACGGCTGCGCGCTGCCGGAGACGCTCCAACTCTCCGGGATCGAAGAAGTCCTCGATCTCGATGGGGCTCATCCTGCCGAACACCGGATCGTCGGTGAGGTGGGGACCCAGCATGCGCGCGATCTCCGCGGGGGGGCGAAAACCCTCCTCCGCCCGGATCACAAGCGAGCAGGGCAACCCGCTCTGTAAGGCGGAGATCAATTCTTCCGTGAAAACGCCGGGATAACACTCCACGCAAACGACGCTCCTCCCGGACCCGGCTATGGGACGAAGCCGTTCCAGAATCTCATTCCAGCCCTGAGCGCAGGCGTGTTCGACCGGGCTCACCGTTACGCTGGGCGTTTTGTCGTAGCAGCTCTGGCCAGTCACGTTGGAAACTCTTCCAGGAGCGGACAGGCGCCCAGGATCGCGGCATCCGATCCCAGTTCCGCGGCACGAATCTGCAACTTGCCCCATGACACCCAGGCGTGCTCCTGGACATAGCCTTCTATTCCTGGCAGAATTCGCTCGGCACTGTTCATTACGCCCCCGCCGAAAATCACGATCTCTGGATCGTAAGCGTGGATCATCGCTACCGTACCGGCTGCCCAAACATGGATGCAGTGGGCGATGACTTGGTTTGCCACCGTGTCGCCCTCCGCAGCCACCCGGAAGACTGTGGCGAAATCCAGGCTCTGCCTGCCAAACAGAGCGCTCTCGCGGAAATGCGGCCACTGACGGCAGACCTCATCCAGCACCACGCCCGACGCCTCGGCTTCGGTACAGCCCAGGTTCCCGCAACTACAGCGGCGCCCGTTGTAGGCCACCGGAAAGTGGCCTCCCAGGCAACCGGCCTGATAGTGTTTACCGCGTAGCAGGCGGCCGCCGATCATGGCCGCGCCGCCGACACCGGTTCCGAGCGTAATCATGACAACGTCGGCGTAACCGCGGGCCGCGCCGGCATAGCGTTCGCCCAGCAGGGCCAGCCGCGCATCATTCTCGATCCGCAGCGGCAACGCCAGTGTGCGCCGGCTCCACTCCACCAGGTCGAGCCGCGGCGCATCATCATATTTTTGATTTGTGGACAGAATCGAACCCGTATCTGTGTTGACCAGGCCGCAGAATCCCAGCACGAGTCCCGCGCAATCCGAAGCCGCCAGACCGCACTGCTGCAGAATCTCTTTTAACGCCTGTTCCACCACTGGCAGCAGGGAGCGCAATCCGGCCGCACCGCAGGCCGAGATTAGACGTCTGGCAAGTACCCGCGGACCCTCCACCAGAGCGCAGTTTGCGTGGCTGCCGCCGAGATCAATGGCAAGGGCAAACATAATCGGCCTCGGGGACCAGCACTGGCTCTCCGTTTACATCGCGCATCCGGGCGCCGAAAGCGCTGGTGAGGATAGTGCCGTAATCATGGCCCGCGTCGCTTGGCCAACACCCGGCAAAAACCAGGGGAGTTTCTCCCGTGTTCGCCACGCGATGCGCCACTCCGCCCGGGATATAGTGCATGCTGCCGCTCTCCATCGGTTCGAACCGGGTCCGGCCCAGCCGATCCATGAGCAGCAGAGCTCCCCGGCCTCGCACCGTAATGTAGAACTCCGCCCGGTCGGCCACTTCGTGGAAATGCCCGTGCGTCATGAAATACTCGTCCCCGACCTTGCCTGGTGCGATGGTAGTGACTCCCCAAAAGAGTCCGCCGAGCGTTCCAGGCTCGACAGGGTACCAGCATTCCACCCGGTAGACCAGCGTCTCGGGGCTCAACTCGACCACACGCGCCTGGTCGCGGAACAGCGACTGCAACTGGCCCAGCTTTCGGCAACTTACCTCGATCGCCGAACCGTGCATTCCGCCGGTAATCCAGTCGAACCGGATATGGGTGTCGAGCCCCGTCTGCATTTCAGGTATCATTCTCTTCAAACCCGTTGCACCTCGATACCCTTCGCCAGAAATGGCGCAATGGCCTCGTCTGAGGCATCCGAATCGGTAATGAGAAGTTGCACATCCTTTATCGGGCAGATTAGGTGTGTGACCACGATTCCCAGTTTGCCGTGATCCGCTACCGCAATTCGCTGCCTGGCGTGTTTCACCATCGCGCGATTGATAGCAGCTTCGTCCGGATTGTGACACGTGAGTCCGTGCTCCGCCTCGATACCGTTGACCCCGATGAAGACTTTATCGACCTGCATCTGCTCCATCGTCCGGATTGCGAACGGGCCCACCAGAGAAAACCAGTTGCCGCGCAGACATCCCCCCGTAACCAGTACGGTAAGGCCTTTGCGCTGGCTCAGTTCCATGGCAACATTGACGGTATTCGTCACTACCGTGATGCCGGTCCGGTTTCGTATGCTGCGAGCCACCTCCGTGGTAGTGGTACCGGCTGTAAGCGCGATCGTTTCGCTATCCTGTATCAGGTCCGCGGCCGCCGCGGCAATGCGGCGCTTTTCCCCGGCGTGCTTCTCAATCTGGGCACGGAACGAAGAATCGTACCGAAAAGGCTCGTAAAGCAACGGCTCTACGGCGGTTGCCCCGCCGTGCGTGCGTCGCAGCAGTCCCCGGTCTTCCAGTTCCTGGAGGTCCCGGCGAACCGTCGCGATCGAAACGTTCAACTGTTCGCAGAGTTCCTCTACAACCACCGCCCCAGTTTGCTGCAAAAGTCGCAGGATCTGTTCGCTGCGCAGCACACCCCGGTTTTCTTGCCGACTCTCGCGTTTCATGCTACTGAAGCACAAGCATACCCCCTCAAACCGCAAAATTCAAGAAAAGAATCAAAGTAAGTCTCGATTGCCACAACATAATTGATTCTGATGATTGTTTGAGCTATTCTGAATCACTCGGACTTTCTTGCAATTTTGCGTGCTCTGTGGTCGGCGTATGTCGGCCGAAGTGTCTGAAGGTGGCCACAAAGCGGCGTTTTTCCACACGGCGTCGGCGATCATCCCGCCCGAAAATGCCCAAAATCGCGCTAAAAGCCGAACAAAGCGGAGGGGTTGGTCATATCCAATTGCTCAAAAATCTATTAATCGCTCTTCGTTACGAGCGATTTACCCATAAACAGTCAAAATCCTCTTGACCTTTCTCTGGAAACGTTTATACTCTTCTCGACGGGACAGTTTTTAGGTTCAACCGGACCTCTGACATAGCCATAGAGCCGCACGTGGGGCGGTGCCTATGTAACGGTTCCGGTGAATCAGCGACTGCCGCTGCCAAACCAAAACCTAACGAGGCAAACTAGAGTTTTAGGAAAGAGAGTCCAAGTGCCTAACTTATTGTTATTCCTCATCGTCCTCGCCGCCCCGCTCTGGGCCGCACAACGAACCACCCTGTCGCTCGACGGGCAGTGGGACATCGCCGATTCTGTTGACGGCGGCAAACTGCCTGCCGCCTATTCCCATAAGGCGCCGGTCCCAGGGCTAGCGCATTCGGCTGTGCCCGCCTTCAAGGATGTGGACGAATTCGAGAGTCGTCAGTTGATTCAGAATCGTGTCAGGAAAGGCCTCGCACCAGCCTCGGCGCTGGTTTCAAATGCCGGCGTCTCGCGGCAGGAGCGGAGATGGTTCTGGTTCAGGCGCAGGTTCGATGTGCCTGCGGTTCGCAGTGTGGCGACTCTACGGATCGGCAAAGCGCAATTCGGTGCCGCGGTCTGGGTGAACGGCCAGGAGGTGGGCGAGCATCTTCCTTGCTTCACGGCCGCGATCTTCGACGTCTCGGGCAAACTGCGGCAGGGTTCGAATGAGATCGTGGTACGGGTGGGCGCGCACCCGGGCGTGCTTCCTGCCACCATCTCAGCGGGCACCGATTTTGAGAAGAACCGCTGGACGCCCGGCATTTATGACAGCGTCTCGCTCGCGCTCAGGGACAATCCCGCCATCGAAACCATCCAGGTGGCGCCGAGCCGCGATCTGAAGTCGATTACGGTGGAGACGAAACTGCAGAACCATTCGGCGCAAGCGGTTGCGGTCGCGCTCACGCAGGCCGTGCACGGATGGAAATCGGATGCGGTGGTGGCGACCACCCCGGCGATGCAGATCCGGCTGGCGGCTGGCGAAGAGCGCACCCTTACGCAGAGTATCGCGATACCCGCCGCGAAGTTGTGGACGCCGGAACAGCCCAATCTCTACGTGCTCGAAACCGGCAGCGGAGGGGATGCCGCCAGCACCCGCTTCGGCATGCGCGAGTTCCACTTCGACACGGCGACCAAGCGCGCCTATCTCAACGGCCGCCCCTACTTCATGCGCGGATCCAATATCACACTGCACCGCTTCTTCGAGGATCCGAAATCGGGTGTGCTGCCGTGGGATGAGAAATGGGTGCGCAAGTTGCTGATCGACATCCCGAAGGAGATGCACTGGAATTCATTCCGATTCTGCATCGGTCCGGTGCCCGACAAATGGCTGGAGATCGCAGATGAGGCCGGACTGCTGATCCAGAACGAGTACTTCGTGTGGACCGGCAAAGGATCGCATGGCGCCGAAGGCCAGGTCCGCTTCGATGCCGGCCAAATGATCCGTGAGTACGGCGAATGGATGCGCGACAACTGGAATCACCCCAGCGTCGCCATCTGGGACGCTAACAACGAGACCCTCGATCCCATCTTCGGCGAAAGGATTATTCCGGCCGTGCGCGGACTCGACCTTTCGAACAGGCCATGGGAAAACAGCTACAACCCGCCAGTGGGCCCCGACGACCCGGTGGAGGATCATCCCTACGAATTTGGCGACATGTCGCGCCGCGGTGGCCCGGAATTCAGCATGACCACGTTCGAGCGGCCTAACGGCAAGGCCCCGGGAGCACCTACTGGCCATGCTCTCATCCTGAATGAGTACGGATGGACGTGGCTGAACCGCGATGGTTCGCCCACGGAACTGACCAAGGATCTCTATCCGAGGCTGTTGCCGGCGAACGCCACCGCCGAGGACCGGTTCGCACTGAACGCTTACCTCCTGGGCGGCATCACGGAGTTCTGGCGCGCTCACCGGCAATACGCCGCCGTGCTGCACTTCGTGTATCTGACCAGCAGCGATCCGCTGAGCTACACGGCCGACCACTTCCGCGACGTCGAGAAACTGGAACTGGAGCCGAACTTCCGGGACTACATGTCGCACGCCTTTGCGCCGCTCGGCGTGTATCTGAGCTTCTGGCGCCCGAAACTGGAGGCCGGCAAACAGACATTCCAGGTGATGCTGGTGAATGACGAATACAACGCAGCCGCAGGCAGCGTGACCATATCCCTCCAGTCAAAGAGCGGCGGCGAAGTGGCGCGTACGCAGCTACCTTTCGAAGTTGGGAGCCTGGGGCAGACCACGCTCTACCTCGATCTCGACGTGCCGAACACACCGGGCGACTTCCTACTGCAGGCTAAAGCCGATGCGGGGAAAGGCAAGCCCACGCTGAGCCGGCGCAAGGTCACGATCACTCCTCCAGCCGGAAAGTGAAGTGTCAGGCTCCTCTTTGCTGATGATGAACCTGAAAACCGGCGCCTCTCCGGAACCTTGCAAGGGGCACAAAAGCCTTCGGGGGAAGGAGAAGAGATTCCGTTCCTGACTTCGAGTCTTGTCCTGGCCGCTGCGGGGCCCTGGGCGAAGCATAGACAGAGGCATCGGCGAAGAGCGCAGCAAGACGTGTATGGCCAGGGTTGCGGACGCATCGCCGGCATTGTGCGCGATCCTTTGGGCGCCGCCGTTCCCAGGGCCAGGGTGACCGCGGCCGAGACGGGCACCACGTTTTCGCGGTTCGTCGAGACCTCCGCCGAAGGCTACTATCTGATCCCTTCGTTGCGGCCGAGCAACTACGTACTTGCGGTGGTGGTGCCCGGATTCCACGAGCTGCGGCAGTAGAATGTGGCCCTGGTGGCGGACCAGACGATGACCGTGAATCTCATGCTGGAGCTGGGCTCGACCTCTGAGGCGGTCGTCGTACCTGCGGGAGATGCCACTTTTGGTGAGCGCCCAAGCCAGCACGAGACACGCTAATGCGGCGGCGCGGGTGCATATGCCGATGAGGCTGCCGAGACGAAGCAGGACGCGATGCTTGACCCGCCGAGCCTCTCGACAGTTACCCTAAGGTCCTCAACTTCATCCGCCCATACCTGCCCGAACTCGGCTCGCAGTCTCGGCTCACCTCTATCCAACGGGCACCCCACCGGATTGAGAGCAGGTCCGCCGCCTTCGCATCGAACGACATTCGACTCTGCCCGCCTGGAACTACACGATTTGCTCCGATGTGAATCTATTGTTGCGCCAGCCCTAAGCTTCGTCAATATACGGGAGGGCGGCATCGTGAACAACGCGGCATGGGCGCAGTTCGGGCGGTTGACCCAGGCGGTTGACCCGCGCATCATGCAGTTCGCTCTCAAGCTGCTGTTTTTGACTACCGGCGGCCCGACTTACTGGCTCAGCTCGTGGCAGGCCGTGCAGGAGACCGTGGCGCGATTAGCGGTGTGGCAGTCCACGCATGACTTCATCTTCATCTGTAGGACCGGTCGAATCGAGTCCTGCGCCCAAACGTCGCCGTGGCATGCCGCACATGCGATGCCCTTCGCAACGTGCCGGCTGTGCTTGAAGAAGATGAAATCGGGCAGCTTGTAAACTGGCGTGGCCGCCACAATTCGCTGGGAGGGGGCGAGCGCGGCGAG